>CADBNP010000231.1 GCA_902796095.1 uncultured Aeromonadales bacterium
CGCTCTTGATGAAGTGTTCGAAGGTACCCGTCAGTGGCTGAGTGAATGTAAATCCAGATCTTTTATTCATCACGAACATTATTGCGGGCGTGCGGTAATCAGTCTCGATGAGCTGCAGAATATCAGAAAAGATCTGACAGAACTGCTGAAACCATTCCCGAATCATCCTGAATACAGCAGCGTCATGAGCAGAATGGAATCTGGGAAAGATCTTTGTATACGTGACCTGCCTGACAGTACAGCTGCCGCTCTGGATGATTTCTTCTGGTACTGTACGGAAAAATACAGGACTCTTGTTCCTGCTCTTCGTTCAGATGCTGTTCTGGCTGTTTACCTGGATTACATGGATACCATTGAAAACAACGGCGACATTCAGAAAGTAAATGAATTGATAAGAGCTACAAAAAGAGAGCTCAGAAACGCGACTGTCACACAGGGGGAAGGATCTAAAAGAATTGCCGTCCTGGACAGGCGTAAAAAAGGACTGCTCAGTGATGCGGAAACTTTTCTGAGGGATGCGCTTACTGTAATCCTTGGTAACAATAATTACCATTTTCTGAAGTTTGATAACAGAAATGTGCTTGAACACTTTGTCGCAAAGTGCAGGAGGGAAAAGCAGTCCGGGTGATTTTAGGGTTAAATATTCCGTTTTCATTTTTCATACAGATATTCACGAACAGATCTGCGGTTATTTCAGCGGGGTGAATGCGGTTGTCTTTATTCAGGAGTGAAGGAATGCACAGTCATTTTGCGTGATCAGGTATTTTTGCCAATATCCGGGAGGCATTTTTTCAGATCGGGTTAGGAAAGAATTAGGAAATAAGGGTGAGGATCATGACTGAATCAGATGATAAGAAACTTTTTACTGACAATGCATTTTATCTCCTGGCTCATCACAGGCGGATCCTTTCTGACAGCAGACTGTATCTGTGTCGTGTTCCGGCCAAGCAGAAGGTTATGGGATCGGTAGTAGGTCTTACTCTGGGATGCTGTCTTGAGTGGTGGAAGGATTATTCACTGACCAGATTCTATTCGGGAGAGGTAAATGGATATACCGAGGCGAACGCCACTCATGCCAGAACATCCATGATGAAGACTCTGCTGTGTCCGTTTCTGGATTCAGGTGCTGGCAGCTGCACGGCTGTACGGAATAACGGAGAAGTCATAGAAGTCGGGACTTTTTGGTCTTATTGTGAATATATGTCTGTATTTCGTAACATTGCAAAAAAATACAATGCCCAGGCAAAGTTCAGCAAATCCAGAATTCTTTCCCTGCCGAATGTGATAGATTTGCTGCGAAAGGAAGATCTGAAGACTCACCCGGACGGGGAAAACGCCCGCGAGAATTTTAATTCCGCTCTTGATGAAGTGTTCGAAGGTACCCGTCAGTGGCTGAGTGAATGTAAATCCAGTTATTTAAGACATCACGAAAATTGTTGCGGGTATTTGGTAATCAGTCTCGATGAACTGCAGAATATCACAAAAGATCTGACAGAACAGCTGAAACAATACCCGAATCATCCTGAATACAGCAGCGTCATGAGCAGAATTGAATCGGGGAAAGATCTTTGTATACGTGGTCTGCCTGGCTGCACGGCTGCCGTTCTGGATGATTTCTTCTGGTACTGTACGGAAAAATACAGGACTTTTATTCCGACTCTTCGTTCAGATGCCGTTGTGACTGTTTACCAGGATTACTTGGATGCCGTTAAAAACAACGGCGACATTCAGAAAGTAAACGAAAGTATAAGAGTTACAAAAAGAGAGATCAGAAATGCGACTGTTGCACAGGGGGAAGGATCTAAAAGAATTGCCGGTCTGAAAAGTCGTAAAAAAGAACTGCTCAGTGATGCGGAAACTTTTCTGAGGAATGCGCTTACTGTAATCCTTGGTAACAACAATTACCGTTTTCTGAAGTTTGATAACAGGAATGTGCTTGAACACTTTGTCGCAAAGTGCAGAAGGGAAAAGCAGTCCGGGTGACTTTCGGGTTAAATATTCCGTTTTTTGTTTCCTGTATGGATATTCATTAACAGATCTGCGGTTATTTCAGCGGGGTGAATGCGGTAGTCTTCATTTATGAGTGACGGAATGTACAGTTATTTTGCGTGATCTAGGATTTAAACCAATGACCGGGACAGTCAATTTTCAGATCAGGTTAGTGAAGAATTAGGAAACAGGAGAGAGGATCATGACTGAATCAGATGATGAGAAACTTTTTACTGACAATGCTTTTTACCTTCTTGCTCATCATAGGAGGATTCTGTCTGACGGCAGAATGGCTCAGTGCAGTCTGCCTTGCTATCTGGTTATGCCATTTATCAACACAACAGGAAAAAAGAACAGACCGACTCTTGGAAGTTACCTTGAGTGGTGGACTGATTATTCCTTTACAAAGCTGTATTCCAGGGATGAAGAAAAAAGCACGGACGGAAACAGTCCTGACAGCAGCATGACCATGATGAAGACGCTGATCTTTTCACTGACCGGCAGCCCTTTGTCCGGTTCCAACAGCTGTCGCGGAGTGCAGGAGGACGGATCTGTAATAAGTATTGTTCTCAGTCCGTTTTCAAAATACGTATCTACTCTTCTGAATCTTGCAAGTACACACCGCATGACGGGACTTCTTTTGCAGGGTGAACCTTTTTCTCTGCAACAGGTTATTGAGACTCTCAGAAGGGAGGACAGTGACCGGTTCCGGAACGGGGAGGAAGCCAGGAAAGAATTTTCCAGAGTTATTGACGAAGTCTTTGCCGGTACTGATCAGTGGCTGAGTTGCTGCAGTTATTACCGTAATTACCGTTTCGGGGGATGTGTAGTCAGGACTAAGGAGCTTCAGAACATTAAAAATGCTGTGGCAGATATGCTGAAATCCGCACCGGAGCATCTTCGAAACTCAGAAGAATTCAGTGGCAAGACCGTCCGGTTATCAGTCAAAAAAAAATTTGGAGCAGGTCTGACAGACGTCCTCGCAGCAGAAGCTGACAACTGCCTTTCGTTCTGGGTGTCAGCTTACCTGAAACTCGTTTCGGAACTGCGTGCAGGATTAATAACGGCTGTTTATCTCGATTATCTGGATGCTCTGGAAAAAAATAAAGATGAACTGGAGAAAATAAGTGCAGACATAAAAACTGCAAGAGCAGGGCTGAAAAATGGTACTGTTACTCAGAAGGACGGTTCAAAGAGGATTTATGAGCTGAAAAAACGCAGGAGATCTCTGGAAATGGAGACCAAAAATTTTCTTGAATATGGTCTGACTGTAATTGTTGGAAAATCCTGTTACAGAATGCTCAGGTTCAATGAAATGGCTGTCCTTGAACGTTTTGTTGCCGAGCACGGGAGCAGTGTTCCAGCCGGATTGAAATGATTCTTATGATACTGACGAAACTGCAGCGGAGAAGCTGAGATTACTGAATAAATCTCCCGCCGGACTGACTTAATTTTACTTCCTTTCAGTACAGGAGAAAAGAATGGGCGTAACTCTTGAAATGCGGCGGCTGTTTTTCAGAAACGCTTTTTACCTTCTTGCTCATCACAGGCGTATTCTGTCTGACAACCGAATGGCCATGTGCGGTTTTAAAACAGACGGAAGAGTGTTTGGATATGGACCGATGAAAAAGGAATTAACTCTTGGATGTTATATGGATCTGTGGGTTAACTGCCCTGTCAGCAGGTTCTATTCAAGAACGGCAGCTGACGCCAGTGAAGGAAACGGTGACGGTAAAGGTCATTCCATGATGAAGGCTCTGATTTACACTTTCTGGGGCCATGGCATTGGAGATGGCTTCTCATATCCGGCGGTGATGGAGAACGGAAAAAATACATCCGCATTTTTAAATCCTTATATGGATTACATGAATTCTCTGGTTCGTATATGCTGCAGTCGATTTCAAAGTAATGTGAACTACAAAGGTCAGATCTTTTCGCTGCAGCAGGTGATTGATGAACTTAAAAAGGAGGACAGGGAACAGTACCGTGATGAAGAGGAGGCGGAGGAGAATTTCCGCCGGGTTATTGATGAAGTTTTTGCCGACACCACTCAGTGGCAGAGTCATCGCAGTTATTTCTGCTTTCGGGATGATCAGGTTCTCAATCCCTCTATGCTGCAGACTGTTAAAAACAGAATTGTCGATCTGATCCGGTCATTTCCGGAATCTTTGCGCAGCTCTGATGAATGTGTCAGGCTTATGAACAGAATAGAAGCAGAAAAAGACCGGGGAACTCATGACAAAATAAATTTTGAAGCAGGGGAGCCGGACATTTCCCTTGAGTATTACTCTGCTGAATATTTTAAACTTGTGCTGGCATTACGTACCGACCAGGTATTAATGTTCTGTGATGACTACCGGGATATTCGCGAAAAGAAGGCAGAGGAACTTAAAAATGTACGACAGGAAATCAGAGAGGTAATCAGCGATATCAGAAGCGGAGCTGTTTCACGGGAGGACGGGGTAGCCGAAATTTCCTGTCTGAGAGAAATCAAAGGGGATTTGCTTGAAAAATATGATGGTTTTCTTGAGAAGGCTCTTACCATTATTCTTGGAAGAGACTGCTACACGGCACTTAATTTTGATTGCATTTCAGCTGTTGATCGTTTTGTCGCCGGGCATAAACATACTGTGGTCAAGTAAACCTGATTCATTTGTTTTTTGATTCCAGGGCACCGATCAGGTCCTGGAACTGTACAGTTAGCAACTGAAACATAAGCCCTGA
>CADBNP010000232.1 GCA_902796095.1 uncultured Aeromonadales bacterium
TGAAGCATCTGAAGTGAATACGGACGGGGAGACAGCCGAAGCTGACGGAGTTAATTCTGTCGAAGGTACAGAGAAAACTGCCGTTGAAAAGCCTGCTGAAATCAGGACTGAAAATGACGATGCCGAAAAGACTGCTGCGGAAAGAGAAGCATCTGCTGAAGTCAGCGGATCTGAAAATTCAGAGAAAACTTATGTGATGAGTCAGCAGCCGGCAGAGGGTGTTGCCGCGCAGTCTGACGGCACTGCCGCCGGTGTTTACGGGGCAGGTGATCCGGACGGGTTATCTGACGGATTCTCTTCCGGGGACAGCGGTAGTGAGGAGACTTATCCAGATAACGGCGGCTATGATGATATGATTCCGCCTGCGTCCTTTGACAGCAGTTACGCTGCTCCAGATGACAGCGGTAATTTTGAAAATCAGACTGCTTCGAATGATTATCCTCCGGACTATCCAGATTACGGCATGCCATATCCCGAAGCGTCCGGTGATCTCCCTGGACATAACAGAGTCTTTTCCGACAATATGCTGGCTACCCGCAGAAAGAATTTTCAGATCACCGTAAAGGATGAGTACATGCCGGATCAGGCCATCTCCTATCTTGAAGGAAAGGATCAGTGGCTAGATCTCATAAACGGGAGGGTTGATGATCCCATGTTAAGACTTATTCTTCTCAACACTTATCTGGCCGGTGATCCTGACGGAAAACTTGTTATAAGAATAACGTCACAGGAAAAAAGTCTGATCACGGATGCCATGCAGAAGCTTCTGTGCAGGATGTTTAATATGGACGTAGAGTTTGAAATCGACGATAATGCACAGACTCAGTCTCCTAACGGCAAAGCCTATGTTATTTACAACAAAATAAAGAGACAGCAGTTTGAAAAAATGAAGCAGTCGGATTCATTCAGACTGCTGTGCAAGAATTTCGGTTGCGTTCCGGATATAAACAAATTTCATCTTGTTAAGAAAAAATAGAACTATAAGGAAAAATAACTATGTTTAATGGAATCGGCGGTTTGGGCAACATCATGAAGCAGGCTCAGATGATGCAGGACAAGGTCAAGAAGGTTAAGGAAGAGATTGAGAAAATCGAAGTTGAAGGTCAGTCAGGAGCCGGTCTTGTCAAGGTTCTGGTTACCGGCAAGCATTCTGTACGCAAGGTGACTCTTGATCCGTCTCTGAAGGATGAGGAACTGGATATGCTGGAAGATCTGATTGCCGCTGCATTTAATGATGCTGTTGGGAAGATTGAAGCTGAATCACAGCAGAAAATGGAAAAAGCCACTGCAGGCATGCCTATTCCTAAAGGCCTTATGGACATGTTCTGATAATGCAGTACAGTCCCCTGCTTGAAGAGCTTATCAGCAAGCTTCAATATCTGCCCGGAGTCGGAAAAAAGACCGCTCAGCGTATGGCATTTGCTCTTCTCGGAGGAGATCGGAGAAGAGGTGAGGAGCTTGCTGCCGCCGTTAATGCGGCAATGTCAGGGATAAAACGCTGTTCCTGCTGCCGCAATTATTCAGATGAGGATATCTGCCCCATCTGTTCAAGTGTCAAAAGACAGAATGAGATGGTGCTGTGTGTTGTGGAGAATCCGTCCGATGTGGCTATCATAGAGCAGACCGGGCAGTTTTTCGGAACCTATTTTGTTCTTCACGGCAAAATTTCCCCTCTTGAAGGTATAGGTCCTGAAGATATAGGTCTGGACAGACTTGAGACTCTTCTCAGTGAGCGTAAATATACGGAGGTCATTATTGCTCTTAATTCCTCAGTGGAAGGGAATATGACCTCTTTTATGATCACCAAGCTTGCCCAGAAGTACAATATATCTGTTACAACTCCGTCCCGCGGTATACCGGTTGGAAGTGAACTGGATGCAATGGATGAGAGTACGCTTACCTATTCCTTTACCAACCGAAAAAACATCTGAAGCGGAAATCAGTCAGTCTGTTAGTCGGTTGTGTCATATCAGCCGGGACACGGCAGAACTGCCGCGATTTGCAGCAATACTGTGTCCGTCTGACAGGTAGCAATTATTTCACCGTTTCTTTGCCATATTCATGCTGTCTGAAACAGGACAGAAAGAACTTAAGATCAGCAGAGACCTGCTGCGTTACATGCGGGATCTCTGCAGCCACCCCGGTACACATCATATTCTGATTCTGAGTAATCAGTGCCGGATTTCATTGATTCTGCTCTGCCTTTGCTTCTTTTTTATCCAACCCGTTTTTTTTGACTTGAAAAACACAATACCAATCCTCATATAGTTTGTAGTTAATTAAAACTGACAGATTGTTTACAGCACTGACGCTGTGTAATTTACAGGAGTTGTATTTTTATGACTGCAGAAAAGCATGTTTTCCAGACTGAAGTAAAGAAGATGCTTGATCTTCTTGCCAATAGCCTTTACTCAAACAAGGAAGTTTTTCTTCGTGAGCTGATTTCCAATGCATCCGATGCCGCTGATAAGCTCAGATTCAACGCACTTTCCGATTCATCTCTTTATGGTGATGATCCTAATCTGAAAATCAGAGTAAAAGTTGACAAGGATGCTAATGTTATCATCATTTCTGATAACGGTATCGGTATGACCAAGGAAGAGGCAATTGAACATCTCGGTACAATAGCAAATTCCGGTACAGCTGAATTTTTCGGTAATCTCAGTGAAGATGCTTCCAAGAACTCCCAGCTTATCGGTCAGTTCGGTGTTGGTTTCTATTCTTCTTTCATTGTTGCAGACAAGGTAACTGTCAAGTCGCGTGCTGCCGGTGTCGGTGCTGATCAGGCAGTATGCTGGGAATCCACCGGTGACGGTACCTTCGAGACCAGCGATATTACAAAGGATGATCGCGGAACTGAAGTTATTCTTCATCTCAAGGATTCCGAGAAGGAGTTCCTGAGCACATGGAAACTGGAAGATGTGATTTCCAAGTATTCTGATCACATTGCAATTCCTGTTGAGATTTACAAGGAAGTGCGTGATGAAGATGCTCCTGAGGAAAAGGACAGTGAGGGCAAGCCTCTGCCACCTAAGATGATTAACAAGTGGGTGCAGATCAACAGCGCAACTGCACTCTGGACCAAGAATCCTAAGGATGTAAGCGACGAGGATTACAAGAATTTCTACAATACCATTGCAGGCACATATCAGCCAGAGGAACCTCTTGCATGGTCCCACAACAAGGTTGAGGGTACTCTGGAATATACTTCACTGCTTTACATTCCTGGCAAGGCTCCATGGGATCTGTTCAACCGCGAGAACAAGCACGGTCTCAAGCTTTATGTACAGCGTGTGTTCATTATGGATGACGCCGAGCAGTTCATGCCGACATATCTCCGTTTTGTAAAGGGTCTGGTTGATTCCAATGATCTTCCTCTGAATGTTTCCCGTGAAATTCTTCAGGACAACAAGGTTACTTCACAGCTCAGAAAGGCATGCACCAAGAAGGTTCTCGGCATGCTCAGCAAGATGGCCAAGGACGAGCCTGAGAAGTACAAGACTTTCTGGAAGGAGTTTGGTACAACTCTCAAGGAAGGTCCGGCAGAGGATTACGAAAACCGTGAGGAAATCGAAGGTCTGTTCCGCTTTGCTTCTACTGCCAACAATTCAAGTGAGCAGAATGTATCACTGGATGACTATATTGCAAGAATGCCTGAGAAGCAGAAGCACATTTACTACATTACAGGTGAGAACTATAACGCAGTATCCAGCAACATCCACCTCGAGGCTTTGAAGAGCAAAGGTGTTGAAGTTCTTCTCATGTGGGATCGTGTTGATGAATGGCTGATGGCTCACATGACCGAATACAAGGATAAGAGATTCATCTCTGCCGCTGCCCAGGATCTGGAACTCGGTGAACTTGAAAACGAAGAGGACAAGAAAAAGGCAGAGGAACTGTCCAAGGAATACGAAAGCACTCTTAAGAGATTCAAGGATGCTCTGGGTGACAGCGTTACTGATGTTAAGATTTCTACAAGACTTATCGATACTCCATGCCTGGTTATTTCAGAGAACGGTGTGGGTGCCCATATGACCAATATTTTCAAGGCAATGGGTCAGCCAGTTCCTGAGACCAAGTACTCAATGGAGCTCAATATGGAACACCCTCTGATCAAGCGTGTGGTAGATGAGGTGGATGACGATCGCTTCAAAGACTGGGCAAAACTTCTTCTCGGTCAGGCCAAACTGGCAGAACAGGGATCTGTTGACAATCCAAGTGAATTTATTAAGTTGCTTGATAAGTTTCTTGTGTGATATAATCGGATTGAAAAATACATGATGTTTTCATGATTTTTTCTTCTCCATTTTTTTGATGCCCTCTTTGCCGAGGGCATATTTTTTGTTGAATCAACGCAGATAACGACTTTTTCAGATCCGCTCTTTAACTTATCCTTTTATTTTTTTTAGAAGAAAATTTCGGGAAATTTGATATGAAATTATTCCGTTTTGTCTTTGCTTTTTTTATTTTATTAAGTTCTTCTTCATACGCTTATGTCCGTAATGTCTGTGTTAATGGTGCCTGTCATGTGGTGATTGATCATGGAGCCTCCGTGATTGTTGACGGAGAGATGAACACTGCTGACAGCTATGGCAGCGGTGCTGTAACAGACAGCAGACATAACCATCAGCTGATTGAGCGCAATTCCTACTATCTGGATAATGAGTATCATCACAGGACAGATCCTGGCGACGGCTGGCTCTTTGATAATGGTGAACTCTACCATCCGGATGTTCGCTGACTGTACGTGAACCGGCTGAAATAAGGATTACAGTACAGTTTCATATTAAAAACAGGATTATTGTGCTTTATTTTCTCCGGATCATTCTCAGGTTGTGATCATTGCTGCTGTGCATGGTATGATTTTGTTTTGCGCAGATTCAAAAAGTATTTTTTAAGGAGATTAGAGGAGAATTCTATGAAGGAAGGATTTATTGTTCCTACCGATCTTGTTAATTTCTAGGCGAAGAAACTGTTTGGAAATGTCGGAGAGATAATTGACGGGTCCATTGCGTATGGCAATCTTCGTGGAGGCGGACCGGCAGAAAAGCATACTCACAGTCATAATCATCTGTGGTCAGGGGTGAGGTCAGAGTTCTTCCTGATAACAGGGAGATCATAATTCACAGGGATGAGTCCTTTCTGGTTGACGGGACTATTCCTCATTCCGTGTGGAGCAATCAGGATGAGGAAACTGTAATGACTGGTATATCCCTGAAAAGATCAGAGGAACTGAAGACTCCTGACTGATACGAATTAAAGACGATTTCTGTTCATGATGCAGAATTTAACTTTGTCCGCAATAAACACATTCTGAACCGGAA
>CADBNP010000233.1 GCA_902796095.1 uncultured Aeromonadales bacterium
ATTTAACTCTCATAGAAAAGAGAAAAGGGTGGATTATGGATGTTGTCCACTAATCTATATTTAGTGATATAGATCACTAATTGTCAGAGAGCACTAATTGTCAGCGACTACTGAAGTACATGACAAAGAAGGAAGCTGGAGAAAAGGGCGGAGAGACACGACTTGAGCGACTCAGAAGAGATGCTTCAGAGCAGGTTAAGATGTACAGGCGGGCCATGATTTTCAAAAATAAGAGAGTCAGGGGGTATGTAATGATATTTGCGGGACCGAAGTGCGTGTGCTGCGAACTGGTGCCTGAGTAAACTGTACATCATGCTTTTCAGAACTGTCAGAAAAGAATGAGCCTGCAGGAGAAAAGTCATGCAGGCGCAACAACTGACGGCAGACAGCAGATGAAAATGAAGATTTGGAAGATTTTGCTTCCGGAACACTTTTGTTACTTTCAGTCGGTAAAAAGTCTTTCCTTAATTTCCAGCCCCTTAGTTTTGCATGCTTCGGTGTTGCCCTTGTAATAATTCTGGACAGCACCTGTTGTAAGGGTGATGCTTCCCTTCTTTCCGGCAGTTTTTGAAGATTTTTCAAAATCAATCAGAGAAAGAACAGTGTTCTTGGCTGTACTGTTGAGAACATTGTGATAATAACCGCAGGAAAGCAGAGGATCCGGTTTCATGTCCTTACAGCCGGTATATGTCAGCAGGTACAGATAAATCCATCCCTCCGCCGTATTCTTTTTGGCGGATATCTCCTTTTCATAATACGGAACAGCTTTGCTACATGAACCTTCGGTTTCGTAGCCTGTGGCAAGACTTATCATGGCATCTGTATCACCGGCTGCAGCAGCTTTCCCCAGGTATTCTCTGGCCTGCTCCGTGCTGCCGTTCTTTTCGTAATATTCTCCTATGGCTCTCTGAGCCTGCGGCACGCTGTGATCTGCGGCATTTTTAATATGCCCGATTCCTCTGGCAAATCTGTTTTCCGGTTCGATGAATCCCTTCAGCAGCTTTTCATCAGTGTATATCAGTCCGAGGACATATTCGGCATTGTAATCACCTTCTGCCGTGAGTCTTTCACATGCCTGCCATGATTCATAGTAGGAATGGTTAGCCACAATCTGCGTTTTGCTTGAACACAGATCCCTGTCGCTGGGCTTATTTGAAGTTTCTGAATCAGAGCCGAAACCGAACCAGGAGAGACTGCAGCCTGACAGCAGCAGGGCAGTAATATTCAACGCAAGAAAACCAGACAGTCTGTGCACATTAACCTCCGCTTTTTTTTGAGTCTATTCTAACAGAGCACCGGGGTTTTTTGAAACAGGCAGAGATCTTTTTTGAACAGCAGAAGTTCATGTTCTGAAAATATTTCATTCTGCAGGCGGGATGTGAAAAGACGCCTGTTTATTCATATGCAGATCTGCAGTCCTGCTCCGGTGGAGACTGAATCGGACCGGATGCAAAGGATTAGAGATCATTCCTCACATTAATTGAAACCTGTGTTGTATATAATTGGATATAGAATCGAATTCCTGTGCCGGGTCGGGGCAGAATGCCGCGGAACGGTTTTCACTGTTAACCATGGATTTTTTTATGACGGCTTTTACAAACACTGACAGAAATAATGATGTGATCCTGAGTAAAATCGAGATCTGGAAGAAGAGACTTCTGGATATGTCCTTTTCAAATCCGATGCTCAATTTTAAATTCCCGAAGGCTACATCTGTAACCTTTCATGACAATTATCTTGTGCTGTGGCAGAAGCTGGTGACAGAGCACAGAACTCTGGATTTTCCTTTCGCGTCAGCCAGTGTTTCCGAGGACGGACAGCCTGCCTCAAGACGTAAAAAGGTCTCTGATAAGGATAAAACGGCTGCAGCGGAAGAGAATACTGCTCCGGTATCGGAAACCGGGGCAGATCCATCCGAATGGGCGAAAAATGATGATTTATGGGTGGAATGCTCCTGCGGTGATCTGCAGAAGCTTCTCAAAAACATATCAAAAAAGGGGCGCCAGTTCCAGGACGACAAGGGTGTCAATGTTGTCTACATTTCTGCCGGATTTATCAGGTGGCGTGAGAAACCTGATTCCTCCGACTGGTACCGGTCACCGCTTCTCATGCTTCCGGTGGAGCTTATCAGCCGTACAGTGTTTTCATCCTACAGCATGAAGCTTTCCGGAGAAGGAATTGTTACAAATCCTACTCTGCAGTACAAGTTCAGTCATGACTACGGCGTGGATCTTCCAGACTATGAGGAGGATCAGACGATTGCCGACTATATGAGCCGGATCAGCTCGGCACTGGTCAAATATACCCAGTCCGGCTTTGCCTGGGAGGTGACTGACAGGGCAGCTCTCGGACTGTTTCCTTTTTCAAACATCTGCATATACAGGGATCTGGAGGCCAACAGCAGACAGATTGCAGAAAGTCCGCTGATACGCGGTATCTGCGGAGATTTCTCAGAGAACTCTCTTCTCAACAGTTATGCCAGGGCAGTACAGAAAATCCAGGCGAACAGCATGGATGACGTATGTCTTCCAAAGAACACGTTTCAGATTGTAGATGCGGATTCATCCCAGCAGGAGGCGGTGCTGTGCGCCAACCAGGGGATCAGCTTTGTGCTGCAGGGACCTCCCGGTACGGGAAAGAGTCAGACCATAACCAATATTATCTCCGATGCTCTGGCTCATAACAGAAAGGTTCTGTTTGTGTCAGAGAAGAAGGCTGCTCTGGATGTGGTTTATGAACGTCTTGAGGAGTGCGGTCTTGGTGATTTCTGTCTGGTTCTGCACAGTGACAAGACTACCAGCAGGGAATTTTCCCAGCAGCTTTTTGATGTTTATGAAAAGCTGCTGTCTGCAGAAACCATGCATACCACCAATGCCGCGGTTTCAGATCTTGAGGAGCTCAGAGAACTCAGAGCTCTGAACAACAGTTATGCAAAACTGCTGCATACCCCGGTAACCAGACTTAACCGTACAGTTTATGAGGTTCTGGGCGAGCTTTCAGAACTTCAGAATGCTCCTGATGTGATCTTTTCGTTTCCTCAGCTCGGCAGACTGTCTCCTGACGGCTACAGCGGGATCTGCAGTGCGGTAGCCGACTACAGCCGCCATCTTTCAAAATCCGGAGGAAAGCCGGAGGATAATCCTTGGTATGGAAATATTATCAATACGGCTGACGGGACAAGAAGGCAGGAACTTAATGCATGCCTGCCGGCCATGATCAGCTCCTTTAAAAAGATGTCAGAATTTGCTGAGAAACTGAAAACCGGAACCGGACTGGCGTTTGATTTCAATGCGGACAATTTTGCTGCCGGATTTGATTATCTTACGAAAATCAGCAGAGTGGCCGGAGTTCCGAAGTGCTGGTATGAGCAGGCGGTTTTTGATCAGCTGGACGATGATATTGACAATGCGGGAAGACAGCAGGCTTCTTTCAGAAAAACTCTGGCTGAATTAAAGGCGGCTTATGAGAAGATTAATCCGAAAAGCATAGCTCTTCGGATGCCGATAGTGCTGGATAATGCGGAGGAGAGACACAGCGTTGCCGATCTGAACAGCCAGCTTGATACGATTGAAGATTTTTTTGCCAGAACTCCGCTGATCAGCAGCTGGGCAAAGCTTTCAGATCCGTCTGAAATAGGTGCAGCCTTTGATCTGATTGAAAAAACCAGAAGAGATTCAGGTGAGCTCAGAAGCGAGCTGGAGCGATCCTTTGAGCCGGGATTTTTTGAGCTGAAGGCAGGTCCGATGTGCCGGGAGTTCAGGGAAAGCAAGGATGGACTTTTCAAAAGCTTCAAGTCAGGCTACAAGGATACCATGGCCGTGATCAGAAAATTCTATCGCGGTGCGGACAGTGTTGATGATGAAAGCGTGATCAGATGGCTTGAGCAGTTGCTCAGACTTCAGGATGCGGAACTGGAGCTTACCCAGAATGCGTCGAAATATGCAGGATATTTCGGTGAATTCTGGAAGGGGGCAAACACAGACACGGAACAGTTAAAGGTTACCTATGAATTTTTTACCGAACTGGTAAAGTACAGAAGACAGCTGGATTATGCTCTTGATATTATCAGGATTTCTGAAGGTGAAGCTTCAAGGCTTGCCGAGCATTTCGGGGATGCATTCCTTGGACTTGATACTGACTGGAACGAACTGGACGCCACACTGAAACTGTTTACAGAAATCAGAAATGCCTCTCCTTGTACCGGAGGCGACTGCACTCTGATTGAGGAGATCAGAAGCGGAACTGTGGATCTCGCTGCCGCGGCTGATACTGTGCACAGTTTTGAGACTGAGAGAGCAGAATGTCTGAAAGCTTCCGCACTGGCTCATGAACTGTTTGAATCTGATTATCTGAAGACTGTCTCTCTTTCCGCCTTTTCCGACAAGCTGACCCTGTGTGCAGATCATTATGAACTGCTGGAGGAAAGCATTGACTTCAGGACTGCAAGAGCACGGTGCGCAGAGCTGGGCATTGGATCAGTTCTTGATGAGTTCAGAAAAGCCGGTACCGATCCTTCGGACTATATCGGGGCATTCCGTAAACGAGTATGCAATATATGGCTGGACAGTGTTTATGCCGCTGCTCCTCTGCTGGCCTCCTTCCGTCATGACGAGCAGGATCGCAGGATCAGAAGGTTTTCATGTCTTGATCAGCGGCAGTTCGCCATTGCCAGGGATCGTGTATATGCGGCTGTTGTGAATTCCTTCAGGGATTCTCTTAACTCGTCGGATGCAGCAAAAAG
>CADBNP010000234.1 GCA_902796095.1 uncultured Aeromonadales bacterium
GATGACATCGGCAACTGGAATATATACGATACAGGCGCAGAGACCTTCAGAAACAGTTACGCAGGGAAGACTGAACAACGCTGACTTGCTTTTTCCAAATAACAGGGAATGAACAGCCAGAAAAAGTGAATGCCGTTCCTCACTATCCAGCCTAAGCGGACTGCAGTTACAAAAAAACTACATTTTCAGAGAGAAGGTTACCGGACCGTCATTTTCAAGACTTATTTTCATGTCAGCCGCAAATTCACCGCTCTCAACTTCCGGTTTTACAGATCTTGCGTAGGCAACAAAATCATCATACATTGTTCTGGCTTCAGCCGGAGGCATTGCCGGATCAAAACTCGGTCGGTTACCGCTGCAGGTATTGGCCGCAAGAGTAAACTGGGATACCAGCATAACATTCCCGCCGACTTCATTGACATTAAGATTCATTTTACCGGCGTCATCACTGAAGATACGGTACTTTAAAATTTTATCGAACATTTTTTTTGCCTTATCCGGAGTATCACCACGTTCAAAAGCAACAAAGGCAAGAATCCCCTGCTGCATATCGGCAATGCATTTACCTTCGACAACAATTCTGGCGTAATTAACTCTCTGTAATAAAGCAAGCATAAACGTATCCCGCGCAGCTGTGATAGAAAAACAATAGTAATTAAATGCCCGATATTATACATCAGCACTCAGAAACTGAAACATCTGTCCGGTATTGGGATTTACTGTCTTTCCGCTTGTTTAATAGAGATAAGGGGAGAAAGTTTACATAACCTAAAATCAGGAGGATGCTCCAGTGTTTTTCAAGCTTTGAAATTATAAACCGGCTTCAGCACCTCGACGACATCAACAGTTTCACTGACTGTGCCGATAATATCATCAATGGACTTGTAGGCCATCGGGGCCTCGTCCAGAGTAAACTCGTTTACTGATGTTGTATAAATTCCTTTCATGGACTCACGGTACTCATCCAGCGTAATGGTATTCTTTGCCGTACTTCTTGAGTAGAGTCTGCCTGCACCGTGAGGTGCCGAATAGTTCCAGTCCGGATTGCCCCTGCCGACAGCAAGAATACTTCCGTCCCTCATGTTTATCGGGATCAGCACCTTCTCGCCCTTGTGAGCGGCTATCGCCCCCTTTCTTAAAATTTTCTCGCCGACATCGATATAGTTGTGAATTGTGTGGAAACAGTCTGTGCCTTTCAGACCTGCCCGCTGAAGCAGAAATTCAGCCATAATCTCACGGTTTCTTTCGGCAAATTTCTGACAAATGTCCACGTCGTGAAGATAGTCATCCAGGTATTTTCCGGACAGCCAGCAGAACTCGTCAGGAACCCTGTTAATCTGCCGGCCTCTGTCCCACTTCATTTTTTTGATCACGTCACTGAGTTCACTGCGGCGCCCCTGCTTCTTGTAGCTGGCTATAATTTCATTTTTTTCATCGAGAAAATCTCCGTAACCGTAGTTCAGTCTGATCGCAAGTTTCTGATAGAATTCAGAAACCTGGCAGCCAAGACTTCTGCTTCCGCTGTGAATGATCAGAAAATTTGTACCATCAGACGCCCGGTCAATCTCAATAAAATGATTGCCTCCCCCCAGGGTGCCAAGACTCCTTTTAAGCCTCTGAACATTATTAAGTTCGCGGTAGCAGGCAAGATTTTCCAGCACAAACTTTTCCTGTGTGGAATTCCAGATCCTGTTGCCGGCTGGCAGAAGATGCACAATCTCGTCAAAGGCGGCCAGATCAATATCAGCACTGCCGAGATTAACCGTGTACATTCCGCAGCCGATATCAACACCCACAACATTTGGAACCGCCCTGTCAGTAATGGTCATTGTGGTTCCTACAGTGCATCCGGTACCTGCATGAACATCCGGCATGATCCTTATTTTGGAGCCGCTGGTGAATTCATAACTGCACATCTCTCTGATCTGCTCGATCGCAACTGATTCCACATTTGTGGCATAACAGACAGCTGTATTGATTTTTCCCTTGATTTCAAACATGCGACACCTCAGAAAACCGACGTAACTCAAAATTCGTTCAAACCTTAAATTCTTCCACATTCAACAATCTTCGGTCATGGTACACAACCGGCCAATACACTCCTGCAGGATACAAGGCAGGAATGTTATCTTCTCCCTGAGAGGAAGCTTATGATCTTCTATGGCAGAAAAGCAGGCAGGATCTTCACATACATGCTTAACATGCATTCTGATCTCAGATGAATTCCTCATTGTCTCCAAGGATAAAGCCAGTCGATGACAGGAAAATTTCTTCCGGACTACACTCCAGCCATAACAGCAGGAAATCTTCGAAGATGACGATCAGGTTCCGAATATTCCTGCACGGCGCAGAAATCAGACCGTACGGCACTGCAAAAACAGCTCTGTCCCGGAGCAGGTGAATCATCAGCAACAGAAAAGCAGAACATGTTTTTTGCCTTCCTGTCCCGATTATCTTCCTGCCCTGACAACTCCCCGGTCTTTCGGAGACCGATCTTTTGTTTCTTTCACAAATTACAGTTCAGGATACATTATAGTCGGTAGTCGCTGACAATTAGAGAGCTATATCACCAAATATAGATTAGTGGACAACATCCATAATCCACCCTTTTCTCTTTTCTATGAGAGTTAGATTTTTATACGAGACACATCCTGAAATATCATTTCCGTTTATGTCTCTAATTAGAAAATATCCTGATTTTCTTCTTCCGTAGATAAA
>CADBNP010000235.1 GCA_902796095.1 uncultured Aeromonadales bacterium
AGACCCTGAATTTGCCAAAAATCAGGCCGGTATGTCAGTCTGTACTTTTTCTCTGGGTACTTCCTATGAGCGATCGGTTCTAAACACCTCAACTGAAAAGGTGACCGAGTGGAACAGGGTGGTGCTGTTTAAGAATCTGGCTGACAATGCCTCGAAGTTTCTGAAAAAGGGTTCTCTGGTTCTTGTTATCGGGAGACTTCAGACCAGGAAATATCAGAATCGTGATAATCAGACCTGTTACATTACGGAGATTATAGCCAACGATTTTATTTCCTTCAGCAGGGATGATCAGAAACTCTGTGATATCCAGAAGGAGACCAGGGCTGCTCTTGAAAACTGCATTGAATCTTCACGCAGTGAATTTGAGGATATCCCTTTCTAACTGATTATACATTCACATTTCGGAACTCCTGTACAGGGGTTCCTTTTTAAGGACCTGTAAACAGGGCAGATCCTTAGAAAGGAATCACTGTATTGGAGAAATAAAAATGTTAATAGGCTCAATTGAAGAAAAGGATGTTTTTTTAAATTCAGTTTTAAGCAGCGTTTTTGGTTCTGAAATCTATCTTGAAAAAAGTGACAGCTTCTACAGGCTGTGGATGCGGAACTATTCTGAACTGGAGGGCGACAGGCATTATGATTCTGCATGTCTGCTTGAGCAGGGAACTCTCGGAACCTGCATCAGCAAGGCAAAAAGAGTATGCAACGTTGACCGATCCAGTATTGAGCTGTTTGAATCTGACTTGTAAGAAAACTTTCGCTTCTCCCTGCCGGCGGGGTTCACCGGCACCTGTCAGTTTCGCGAAAAGAATTTATATCTCTTCAGATTATCTGAACTTTTTACAGATCCTGTGCAGTGGAAAGTTATGTCTGAATGGATCAGAAGACTTGAAATAAAACGAGAATGGAAAGGAACAGAGTGAATCTTTCCTGAACGTGAAGAAGTTCTTTTCATGATGCTGAAAACCGGCATGAAGGAATTTACTGTGATCATTTTATGATCCGTAATCAGCAACCAGGCTGTCTTCGGTAAATCTGGCGTCCTAAACCTTTTTAAGGCATGGATTTATTTTGCTTGAAAAAGCTGTTTGTAACCCGCGGGGTGAAAATCCCCGCACGGGCATTTTCATCCCTCTGAGGAGATGAAAATGTTTAAAAAATATGGTGAACCAAGTGCTGCCGCACGTTCTTTTCTGAATGTAATTGAAAACAATATGGGTGAATGGATGAAGGGCTGGACTGCCTCTGATTTAAGAGCAATGAAGCCGTTTAATCCTATATCCAATGTTCATTACAGGGGCAAGAATTCTATCAACCTCTATCTGCCACAGTGGGAGCAGTCGAAGTACGATCCGGATTTCGAGATTGATCTTCGCTATTCCACGCTCAGACAGCTCAACCTGGAGACAGGCAGAGTTGCCGAGGGCAGCAGGAGCCTTTCGATAAAATACTTTGCACCGGCCTTTAAGGACAGCAAAGGAAATTTTCTCAGGGCCAAAACCTATGAGGAGGCACTGAAGCTGGAGTCACATCCGGTTTCAGCTGCGTGCATCAGATACTACAGAGTTTACAGCTATAAGGACGTGATCTGGAATAATCCGGAAAAAGGTTTGAAGTATGAGCCTTATAGAATAAGAGACTATGAGGAGCAGAGTTTGTCTTCCAACAAGTGTGCCGAAAAATTGCTCGCAAATCTTAATGTTAAGATTGCTGTATGCAGTACTATTCAGCCGAGCTACGTGCCTCATGAAAATAAAATCTACCTGCCGTACAATCGGGAATTCGTTTCTGAAAGTCGCAAGTGGGAAGCTGTATTTCATGAGCTCGTGCACTGGACCAAGTATAACTTTCCGTCCTGCAGCAGATCCTTTCCTTACCCTCAGGAGGAAATGACTGCCGAATTCGGAAGCCTTATGCTTTGTCAGGAGTTGGGAATTGCTTTTGAACCGGGACAGGAGGACGGCATCTATGACTATATCAGAAGCTGGCTCAGATCCTATCCTGAGGAACTGAAGCTTGAAATTGTTGATGAAGCTCTTGATGCTGCTGACAAGGCGTTTCACAAGCTCATCAAATTTCTATAGTATCAGCTCTTATTTTTTTTCAGAGTCCTCCGCAAGGGGGACTTTTTAAATTAATGTCACTGATATCTGTGCATGCTGATGATTTTGAAGTAACAGTTCAAAATACTGTAAAGACTGAAACCGAATCAGGTTCCGGGATCAAATCAGCCCTGCAGTTCGTGAACAGACCGGTTAAAGCCTGCGCCATGATATTTGTCGGTTTGGATTGTGTGTATGCAGCGGGAAACAGAAACTGACTGCTTTGCAGCAGCCGCAGAAGCAGGGATCCAGCGGCTTCAGCCGAGTGGAGTGTCAGTGACCATATCATTACCTGTCTTAAGTGAAATTCCTGCTGATCTAAAAAAAGCCCCTGGCAAAAAAACGTATGCTGCTGTAGTCGACTGCCAGATTTATATTCTGACCGCTGTCAAATCCTGCAGTACTGATCCCGATGACTTCTCCGTACATATTGAGAACAGCTCCTCCGGAGCTTCCAGGTGATATCGGCGCGGTAAACTGAATCATATCTACATCCCTGATATTTCTGAAACCGGATATTATTCCGTCCGAGACAGAGTTGAACAGTCCAAGAGGACTGCCGATGGCGATAACCTTCTGTCCCCTGACCAGATTGCTTCTCCCGTCATAAACAGGCAGAGGCTTCAGTTTTCTTTCGATCCGAATTACCGCCAGATCCAGCACGGCGTTATACTTGATTACATCGGTGGTCACATACACTTTGTCATCATTCTCAACTCTTACGGCAAATATATAACCGCCTTTGATGACATGGCAGTTGGTCAGGATAAATCCTTTTTCACCAATCATGATACCCGAGCCGGTGCCTATGGATTCACCCTTGCTGTCGTGAATTGCAATCATGACGATGGAAGAAGCCAGCTGTGCAAGCTCCTCATAGGTTTTTTCCCGTCTGGTGCCTTCCTCGTCAGAAGTTCTGGCATCCTGTCTGATCATATCCGTCTGCGGGGTTGATTTATCCGTTTGCCGGCTGGATTTTTCTGGTAATGGACGGGTGTTATCCGATGTTCTGCCGGAATTTCCCGTTCCGTTTACTTCCGGTGATTTGCCACTGGCTGGCGGCTTGGGTGATTGTTTCTGATGTGTCGTTTGCGGGTGATTTTTCCCCGGAGGTGCGATGGCTGTTTTACTGTTATCCCTGACAGCTTTGTTTCGCGTTGCTTCGCTGCTGTCTTCATGATGAGAAGTTTCACATCCTGCGTGTTCAGGGAGAACTGCCGAGCCGAAACTTCCAAGCATAATTTCGGACGAGAGCCGGCGGATCTTTTCGTCTACGCTGATGTCTGCACGGTTATTGAGGATCAGCACATCGCAGCCCAGCAGGGTAGAGAAATAGCAGAACAGATATTCCTGGAGCTTTATGATATTGTCGGCAAGAATTTTGACGTTCTGAACTTCCGACCAGTCTTTTACAATTTCTTCAAGATAAGTATCCATCCAGTACCACAGTTTGATCACGTAATTTCTGATCATCGATTCTGATACATTCCGGCTTGCAGTTTTGTAAATCTCGACTGTCTTCCTGGTCGCATTATCCAGAACAGCAGGGAATACTCCTGCTGAAGAATGAATTCGGGTTATGATCGGTTTTCCCTGCTTCCAGCTGTCATAAGCTGAGAGATATGATTCGAGTGCCTGACTATCCAATGTATTCGGCAGACTTTTTAAACGTACATACATGATGCGGCCGGATTTGCATGCGCCGGCAAGTCTGCCGTCAAGATCTTCAAATGTCTTCAGAAAGTCCTGGTTTTCTCCCAAGGTCCTGACAAAGTAGACATCCTTCCTGCCGGAACTGAACCCGCCCCTGATATTTACAAATGTATCAGGAGTCTGAACGGTCATTACATTATGACGAAAAGATATTTCCGGGTTTAACAATTTGTCACCTCTAGAAATGCAGACAGCTGCAGGACAAACAGAAAGTAATGAAATGAAGATTACTGCGCTGCAGGATGTAACAGTTTATTTCAAAAATGCACTGCCTTGTTTTCGGGGCAGCCTGTCTTTCATTGCTTTACACAAGAATCAGCGGAACCGAGTTCGCAGGCTTTTTTTCTGAATTCTGCGGCATTGAGCTCCGACGATTTGTCATTCTTCTGTTCAAGGTAATAGGACGCTGCCATTGCACATGCATCTGCGTGTTTAAGTTCACATGCCTTTTCAAAATAAATTTCGGCCCTGTCATGATCAACCTTGTGGATCTTTCCTTCAATATAGTAAAGTCCCACATAGTAGCAGGCATCACCGAACTGAAGTTCGCAGGATTTTGAAAAATATCCGAAGGCTCTGGTATATTCGGGAATAACTCCAAGACCATTTTCGTACAGAAATCCAAGACCGAAGCAGCCAGGTGCGAAATCCTGCTGACATGACTTTTTGAGCAGGTCCCTGGCCCTGACATAGCTGCCGTTCTGATAGAGTTCATACCCTTTCCTGGCACAGTCTCTGCCGTCGTTACAGCTGTCATCCGCATTGATTTCGGCAGAAAGAAAAAACACGGTACAGGCAAGAACCGGCTTCAGTACGGATTTAATGATTGCTGAAAAATTCATAAAATGCCTCATCCTCTGGCTCCGACTCAGCTTTCCGCTTGCATCCTTTATTTGTTCAGCGGAACTGAGCCGATTTTTTGGATTGTTTATTATCATACATTCGCTGATCGGCACGTTTTGCAAGATCATTAAGCGACAGATCAGACTGGGTGTCATAGACGGCAAATCCATATGATATGCTTATCTTGTCCCATTCGTCCTGCGCGTCAGTGCAGCTTGCGGTCTGCTTCTCATTAAACATTTGCATAAGTGCGTCCATGTTCTCATAGTCAATTCCCTGAAAAACAACAACAAATTCATCCCCTCCAACCCGGAAGACAGCACTGTGCTGAAACGATTCACAGATCAGCCTGCAGGAGGCCTTAAGATAAAGATTTCCCTTGTCATGGCCGTACAGATCATTGATTTTTTTCAGATTGTCGCAGTCAAACACTCCGATAGCCAATTTTAGCGTCTCTCCTTTCTTTATGCGTTCCTGATGCTGTCTGAGGTATTCGTCATATCCTCTCTTGTTCCGGACATGAGTTAATGCGTCAACAAAAACCTTGGTGCTGAGATCCTTAATCTTCTGCTCACCGTCAGAAACTCTTTTTTCGGCACGGATGCTTCGCATGAGCAGTATTATTACCAGCAGAACAATTACCAGAATTCCGAGTATTACAGTTACCAGATTTTTCCTGACTACGTCAATAAAACCTGTTTTGGCATCCTCTGTTGAATAATATGTGAGAGCGGCATGGATTACGCTGTTAGGAACAATTGCAGTTGCTTTTGTCATAATCGAATACAGCTGAGTATTTCCTCTGCGGACTGCAAAGTAATAGTTTAAATCCACATCCGAATAAACAGTTGTAAGATTTAACTTCTCACACTGCCTCGCTATGTTGTTGTATCGATAGTTGCTTATAATTAAAGTATCAGCTTCACCTGATGCAATTCCTTCAAGACCTTCATTTGTATTTTCAAAAAATTTAATCTTCCATTTTGGAAAATAATCATTCAGGAACACAAGATAATTTGTATTACCACGGTTGACTGCCACGGTAACCGTATCCCTCAGAGCAAAATCCTTAAGACGATCATTACGTACAACAGCATCCATTTCTGTTTTTATCAGTGCAGGAGTCAGCGAAATATTCATTGATTCAGCTTCTGACAGGTTAAGATTTGCCGGAAACATAATGTCAATCTCACCTCTCTCCAGCGCCTCCAGGGCTGCCGATGCTGTGGGATATGAAATTGCTTCAAAATCAACGCTGGCATTCTCAAATGCCGTTGACGCATAATCCAGAAAATCTTTTAACGTTCCCGTCAGTTTTCCGGTGACCTCATCCCTGGCGCAGAAGGCCAGTAGTTATCCTGATAGCCCACCCGAATCTTTCCGTGTTCTGCCAGCCATCTTTTTTCCCCGGCATCGAGATACTGGTTTACTTTGGCATTTTTAAAATACTTTTCACTTAGCTGATGACTGTACAGAATGTTCTCATCCTGTATTCTGCTCATTGCAGCATTCAGTGAAGACAGAAGGTCCGGACGGGCAGAACTTACGGCGAAATAGTAATCAGAGGAACCTATTTTCCATACTGGAACAGCTGTATTTGGTGCAATGTTAACGTCCATTGTAACGAAGGCGTCAAGTTTGCCGCCGAGGAGTCCCAGCGACTCTTCTTCTGTACTGGTAAGTTCTATAAGTTCGGGCGTAACGTTGTGTTTTTCAGCCCATTTAATGAATAAGTCCTTCTGTATGCTGCCCTTTGCAACTCCTGTTGTTTTTCCGTTCAGCGACGAGTAATCATCAGAAGAAATTGTTGAATTTGCAGGAGAAACAAACAGATAGTATGCTTCAGTACCCATTGGAAGCGAGGAGAAAAGAAAATTTCTGGCCCGTTCATCCGTATACGATACATTGGCAAGAAGATCGATCTCTCCTTTCTTCAGTCTGTCCAGAAGAACCGACCAGCCACCCTCAACGTACTCATACTTCCATCCGGTGTAGGCAGCTATCTTCTGCTGATATTCATAAGAGTACCCTGAACGCCTTCCATACCTGTCCATAATGAAGTACGGGGCTTCATGCCAGCCGGCTCGTATGATCCTTTCTTTATTATTTCCGTCATTTTGCGCATGGGAACCTGATGGCAGCAAAAACACGAGCATCACCGCCATGTGCAACAGGATAGAATGTCTTTTTATATAAAACAGCCAATTACGCCAGAAATTCATTTACTGCACTATGCATCCTTTGCTACAAACTACTCTAAACAGTATAGATCAGGCAATCAAACTTATTTTGCAAATTATCGGAAATAATTTCCGGCATATACAAATATTCTGCGGAACAGTAATTTGGGGTTCGCCCATGCATCTTCATGGTCTTTATTAGTCAGGGTATTGAACAGCCTGTCTCTGTATGTACAGTTTATCAATTTGGATGTCAGAAGGGATGTCATCAAATCACAAAATTCAGAGGCTGACTTTTATTGCCGGTAAGGGTACGCCTTCTTGGATTGTAGTATCAGACGATAAAAGACACTGATTATTTACGAAAGTTAAAGCATAATTATTGCTGTTTCAAATAATCTGATCCTTCATGTCCACTGCAGTTTAACTGGTACTGCTTCGTATGCGATATTTGAACTTGCTGATGAGGATCTAACTCTCATGCACCCCTTAAATAATCCTGCTGAAAATTTGAATCAGAATTTGTACAATCTTAATGTAATACCAGCTGTTATGACCGGCATTTGCATTTTGTTAAACGCTCCGAATCCGGTTCGTTGTTGTAATAGACCTGATTACATAATTTTCGTAACATGTTTTATATAGTTATAGGTGAATGTTTTGAGGTGAACTAAATGTTGAAAACAGTAGGCGTCGGTACAGAGTTATTTCATGAACTGATTGAAAGCGACAGCTACTATGTAGATAAAACTTCTTTCATAAAAACTGTTTTTAAAGAC
>CADBNP010000236.1 GCA_902796095.1 uncultured Aeromonadales bacterium
CTTCCGGGTACTCATTGTGAAAGACTGCAGTATGTCGCCTCTCTTGGCATCCCGGTTAATCAGGAAACAAAAAACGGCAGCGGAATCTCCTTCTGCAGGCAGTTTTATCAGGATATCATGAATCGACGGGATGAACTTCCCTATGAAATAGACGGGGTTGTCATTAAGGTTAACAGGATTGATCTTCAGAATCATATGGGTTTTGTTACAAGAAGTCCGCGATGGGCGACCGCCTACAAATTTCCGGCACGCGAGGAACTGACGAAGCTGCTGGATGTCGTCTTTCAGGTGGGCCGGACAGGTGCGGTGACTCCTGTTGCAGTTCTTGATCCTGTCTATGTAAGCGGCGTTACCGTGTCAAATGCCACTCTGCACAATGAAAATGAGATCCGGCGTCTTGAGCTTATGATTGGAGACACGGTAATTGTCCGCAGGGCCGGTGATGTGATCCCACAGATTGTGGATGTGGTTAAAGAAAGAAGAACCGGTTCGGATGAACTTAAACAGATAGTTTTTCCTGAGGTATGTCCGGTCTGCGGAAGCAGGATAGAAAGAATAGAGGGTGAGGCAGTTGCAAGGTGTTCCGGCGGACTGTTCTGTCCGGCTCAGAACAAGGAGGCTCTGAAGCACTTTGTATCCCGCGGGGCCATGAATATAGATGGATTCGGGGACAGGATTATTGAAGATCTTTACGATAACGACGTGATCAGACATCTCAGTGATATCTACAGGCTGACGGCAGATCAGCTGTTTGAATTCTATAAAAAACAGTCCCGTTTCAAGGACAAGAAATCGGCCGACGACAGTCTTCTGATAAACAAACTGATAGAGTCCATCGACAGATCAAAAAAGACCACTCTTCCTCGGTTTATTTACGCTCTGGGGATCAGAGAGGTGGGTGAGGCCACTGCTCTTGCTCTGGCCGGATATTTCGGGAGTTTCGACAGGATCCGCAGTGCATCCTTTGAAGAGCTGAAGAAGGTGGAGGATGTGGGCGATGTGGTGGCACATCACATTACCGGATTTTTTGCCGAGGAGCACAATGCAAGGATTATCGATGAGCTGATTGCTGCCGGTGTTGTATGGGATGACATGATCAGGAAGGATCCGCAGGATCTGAAATTTCAGGGTATGACATTTGTTATTACCGGAACTCTCTCGTCCATGGGCAGAAATGAAGCAAAGGCAAAGCTGCAGGAACTCGGAGCAAAGGTTGCCGGTTCGGTATCAGCCAGAACCTCGGGCGTTATTTTCGGATCAGAACCAGGCTCGAAATATACAAAGGCAAAAGAACTGGGCATCAGACTTATTGGCGAGGATGAGTTTCTGGAGATGATCAGATGATTTTTTCCAGGATCTCTCCTTTTGTCACAGCTGCAGTTTTTCTTTCTGTTCTTCTTGGCGGCTGTGCGGCTCTGGATCAGAAGCAGACTGTCGCGGGGGAAGGGACGGATCCCCTGTCGGAATGTGAACGTTATGCAGTACTCAGAAATGATTATGCTCCGCCTCCCGCCGTCCGGACTTATCCCCATGTTGAACCCGGACAGTGGGATAAGCTGTTTCAGAGTTTTTCAGAACCGATAGATCCGAACAACAGTTTATACATGGAGAAACTTTCCTATCTGAAATCCCATCCGCGGCATATGGAGCATGTGCTGAAAAATGCTGAGCCTTTTATTTTTTCGGTATACCGCGATGTGGTCAGGGCGGGTCTTCCTCCTGAAATCATTGTTATTCCAATGATTGAAAGCATGTACAATCCCGCAGCCAAATCTCCCGCCGGTTATGCGGGAATGTGGCAGTTCGGAAGCCAGACAGCAAAAAATTTCGGTCTTACAGTTCACGGTGCCATTGATGAAAGATTTGATTATATGAAATCTACCGGTGCCGCCGTCAGATATCTGAACTATCTTATGAAGTTTTTTGACGGCAGCTGGACTATGGCGGTAGCCGGCTACAATGCGGGTGAGGGCAGAGTCCTGAATACTTACAGGGGCAGCGGTAAAAAAGCTTCGGAGCTGGATTTTAACAAACTGTCCATTCCTCTTCATACCAAACGTTATATCAATTCGATAATGGCTTATGCCTATTATCTCAAGCATTATAAGCAGTTCAATGTCAGACTTCCTTCTGCGGTGGCGGCTGCTGAGAAAAAAAGAAAGAATGAGCCGGAGGAGACGACGGCTGTTCGAAAATCTGTTCGCTATGTTTCTCCTGAGGAATTTTCCCGTATTCACGGTATAGAACTGTCTGATCTCGGCAGCAGATATCACGCACTTGAGAAACGATATGTTCAGGATCACTGTCTTTGCCGTATTGTTCTGAAGGGAGAGAATGAACCATATGCCGCATCTCAGACGGAACTGAACAGAGAATATGTGATTTCCGGTACGGATCATATTCTTGATCAGTCTGTCAGAGCTCTTGAAAAATATGCCACTGTAAAGCCGGATAAAAAACATCGAAAAGACAGTAGCAAAACTGCAGACATCAGGATCCTGAATAATGATGAGTTCTTTTCTGATCTCGGCAGTGTTCTGCATGACAGCAGACATAAAATTTCTGAAGAGGTGACTGTTTCTGCAGCAGGTGGAGACGTACCGGCAGCAGGTTCAGGCAATGTTGCTGAAAGCACGAAAAAGCCGGTTGTGACAGATCCTTCGGATGGAAGTCGGGTTAAGGCTGATACCGGGGCAAATATACGGCAGAATAAAGACAAAGCAGCTGACAGCAGCAGGACTGATGCCGAAGGTTCAAAAAAGGATAAGCCGAAGACTGAAAGTAATGAGAGCAGCAGGCAGAACATAAAGGAAAATTCCGGAAGAAAGCAGGACAGCAAACCTGAAGCAGGAAGTCGTCAGGCGAAGAGTGAAAACTCAAAAACGAATCAGAGGAAGACTGATAAGAAGAATAACAGCAAGCCTGCGGCAGTCAGCCGTCAGGTGAAGAGTGAAGGAACAAAAGTAAATCAGCAGAAGATTGATAAAAAGCGGAACAGCAAACCTGAAGCAGGAAGTCGTCAGACGAAGAGTGAAAACTCAAAAACGAATCAGAGGAAGACTGATAAAAAGCAGAACAGCAAACCCGCCGCCGGCAGTCGTCAGGTGAAGAATGAAAGTTCAAAAACGAATCAGAGAAAGACTGATAAAAAGCAGAACAGCAAGCCCGCAACCGGCAGTCATCAGGTGAAGAGTGAAGGAACAAAAGTAAATCAGCAGAAAACTGACAAAAAAGGGAACAGACAGCAGAGCGGGAAGGATAAATCAGGAAAGGAAGTGTGAAGCGCATTTCTGCCAGTGAAAAAGGCGGAAGCATGCTGGATAAAAACCGGAGTACGAAAAAGTCCGGTAACCAGTGATTCCGAAATATCCGGATTGTTTCTGAAGTTCGTTTTCCTTAAAAATAAGGCCGGTAAAAACCGGCTCACAGGACTTTGCTGCATTATTTTCAGCGGCTCATTTCAGGCTCTTTTGCCAATTTCAGTCTGCTGGCGCATTCTCTCGCCATCTGGTCGCAGCGTTCGTTTTCCGGATGACCGTTGTGTCCCTTGATCCATAATGCCGATACCTTGTGGCGGTTAAGCTGTTCATCCAGCATCAGCCACAGTTCCTTGTTCTTGACATCTTTCTTGTCCACTGTTTTCCAGTTATTTGATTTCCATTTTGGAAGCCACTGACTGATCCCGTCCACCACATATTTGCTGTCGGTTACCACGTTGACTTCGCACGGCTCCTTAAGGCATGCAAGTCCGTTGACAACCCCCAGCAGTTCCATGGCATTGTTTGTGGTATTGTCAAAGCCGGCGGATATTTCCTTGCTGGCATTTTTATATTTGAGAATTGCTCCAAATCCGCCCGGACCGGGATTTTTAAGACAGGAACCGTCAGCAAAGAGTTCAACCTTTTTCATTATATACTCCATTTGTAAACATCCGGTGCATCGTTCGGATGATGCTGTCTGACCGAAGAGCCACCAGACTGAATTTTACTTAAATGCAGGAAGGTATGCAATCAGACGTAACTGTTTATGTGCAGCGGATTCGGATGGAATATCAGACTGAATGCTGTTTTCTCTGATTTTCCTTTTGCTTTCTCCGGTTCAGTCACGGCCGGATGAAGAAAAAGAATCTGTGTTGATTATCCTTTCTTGTGGTAAAGTAGTGGTCAGTCTTTAAGAGGTGACGTATGACGGAAAAAAAACGCACAGCATCCCAGACCAGGTGGCTGAAGGAGCATTTCAGTGATCAGTATGTTCAGGAGGCTCATCGCCAGGGGCTGAGGAGCCGTGCTCATTTTAAACTGGAGGAAATACAGGGCAGAGATCATATAATCGGGCCGTCCATGTCAGTTGTGGATTTAGGTGCCGCTCCAGGTGGCTGGTCTGAATATGCTGTAAAGTGCATCGGACGCAGAGGACGCGTGGTTGCCTGTGATCTCCTTCCCATGAGACCTATTAACGGTGTTGATTTCATCCAGGGCGATTTCAGGGATGAAAAGGTTCTCGAGGAATTAAAAAAGCTTGTGGGCACAGATCGTGTGGATGTGGTTCTTTCAGATATGGCTCCCAATATGTCAGGCACTACCGGTGTCGATCAGCCTAAGGCAATGTATCTGGTGGAACTGGCTCTTGACATGTGCATTGATGTTCTGAAGGAAGGCGGATCATTTGTGGTCAAGGTCTTCAACGGTGAAGGTACCGAGGAATATCTGAAAACAGTCCGCCGGCTTTTCAGATCTGTAAAAATCAGAAAGCCTGATGCCTCCAGATCCCGCTCAAGGGAGGTCTACTATGTTGCAACAGGCTTCAGACTGAGCGAGGGTGAACAGGAACGTCAGAGAAAAATGGCCGAGTACGGCGAACTGCTTCAGGATGATGCATACGGGAATGACATGCAGCAGGAAAATGATAATTCACCTGAACCCGGGATACCTCCGGTTTGAATATGGGCGTGTCGTACAGTTAGGCATTTTTTATGGTACAATGTGCCGTAAAATGAGTTACTGTGCTCTGAATTTATCATTGTGGATGGGCATTTTCAGTGTATGAAATTCGCAGTGGCAGAGATCCGGATTGTCAGGAATGCGGTATTAAAAAAAGTAATCTGTTGCCTTTTATTCCTGCTTTTTATGTACTGACAGGATCTGCAGAGTTAATTATATAAGGACAATTTAATAACATAATGGCAAAGCATATACTTGTCTGGCTGATATTTGCAGTCATAATGATGGCTCTTATTCAGTCAATAAGCTCGGACGGATATTCTGAAAACAATCTTGATTATACTGAGTTTGTCAACAAGGTTCTGAATAATGAGGTGGGATCTGTCAACATCAAGGACGGTCGCAACGTTACCGGCAGACTTAACAGCGGAACATCCTTCAATACGGTTATCCCTGTATATGACGGCGGACTTCTCGACAAACTGAGAGAACATAATGTAAAGACTACCGGTGAGTATGAGGAGCCTTCAGGACTTCTTTCCGGCGTTCTGATGTCCTGGCTGCCGCTTATTCTTCTTATCGGCGTGTGGCTGTATTTCATGCGTCAGATGCAGGGTGGAGGAAGCAAGGCCACCAATTTCGGCAAGAGCAGAGCCAGAATGCTGTCCCCAGAGGAAATCAACACCGGGTTCGGAGATGTGGCTGGCTGTGACGAGGCCAAGGCCGAGGTCGCCGAGGTGGTGGATTTTCTGAAGGAACCGGAAAAGTACAGAAAACTCGGAGGCAAGATCCCGAAGGGTATTCTTATGGTGGGTCCTCCCGGTACCGGCAAGACACTCCTTGCAAAAGCCATTGCAGGCGAGGCAAAGGTTCCGTTCTTCTCCATTTCCGGTTCGGACTTTGTGGAAATGTTTGTGGGTGTCGGTGCCGCACGTGTAAGAGATATGTTTGCAAAGGCGAAAAGCTGTGCTCCGTGCATTATCTTCATTGATGAAATTGATGCCGTTGGACGTCAGCGCGGTGCCGGACTCGGCGGCGGAAATGATGAGCGAGAGCAGACTCTTAACCAGATGCTTGTGGAAATGGACGGCTTTGATGAGAGAGATTCTGTTATCGTAATTGCGGCAACCAACCGTCCTGATGTTCTCGATCCGGCTCTGCAGCGTCCCGGACGCTTTGATCGACAGGTCTACGTTACTCTTCCGGATATCAGAGGCCGTGAGGCGATCCTTAATGTTCATATGAAGCAGGTTCCTCTGGCCAAGGATGTGGATCCTTCAGTTCTTGCAAGAAGCACTCCCGGATTTTCCGGTGCGGATCTTCATAATCTGGTTAATGAAGCTGCACTTTTTGCGGCACGTGCAAATCTCAGACTTGTTTCCATGCACGAGTTCGAACTGGCCAAGGATAAAATTCTGATGGGAACCGAACGCAAGTCCATGGTAATGAGCAGCGAGGAACTGGAAATGACCGCATACCACGAATCCGGTCATGCCATTGTCGGCCGTCTCCTTCCTGAACACGACCCTGTATACAAGGTTTCCATTGTTCCCCGCGGCCGTGCACTCGGTGTTACCATGTTTATTCCGGAAGAGGATAAGTGGAGTCAGAGCAGAGCATATCTCTGTGCCAACATAGCCTCCCTGTTTGGCGGCCGTATAGCTGAGGAGATTATTTACGGACGTGACAAGGTGTCCACCGGAGCTTCGAATGATATCGAGAGAGCCACCGGCATAGCCAGGAAGATGGTTACTCAGTGGGGCATGTCTGATCTGCTTGGACCGATCCTCTATACCGAAGAGGCCGGAGAGGTATTTCTCGGCAAGAGTGTGACGAAAACAAAGCATATGTCAGATGATACTGCCAAGCTCATAGATGATGAGGTTCACAAGATCATTATTGAGAACTACAAAATTGCGGAAAATCTCATCAGGGAGAATATGGATATTCTCCATGCCATGAAGGATGCTCTTCTCAAGTACGAAACCATCGATTCAGCACAGCTTGATGATCTTATGGCCCGCCGTCAGGTCAGAGAGCCGCAGAAGCAGAGAGAGGATGCCCAGAAGCCGAAGGACGATTTGCAGATGTCCAAGGTTTCCGGGGGTGATGCCGTTACGGTTGATGTCAGTGCCGATGCAGTCAGGGCTGAAAAGCAGGAGCGGGTTTCTTCAGAAAAGAGTAATTCTGATGATGGAGGACCAAAGTCAGAAACAGCAGACGTCAAAACTGATGAAAAGAGGGAAACGTCAGTATCATCGTCAGATTCTGATGATGGTGTTGATGACTGGTCCGATGTGGAGATTGACAGAAACAGCAAGCCGGAAGACAGATCAGATGATTCTGCCGATAACGATAAAAAGTGATCCGGTTTAAAACTGATTTGGGAGAAATATGGCTGTAACCAAACTGGAATACAAGGGAAAGGTTTTGGATCTGACCCAGCCGAAAATAATGGGAATTGTGAATGTTACTCCTGACTCCTTTTACGAGGGCAGCAGATTCACAACAGTAGATTCAGCATTGCAGCACGCCAAGGACATGGTTCTGGCCGGAGCCTCCATTGTTGATGTCGGCGGCGAGTCAACGCGTCCGGGAAGCGAGCCGGTGAGCGAGGAGGAGGAACTCGGCCGTGTTGTTCCTGTTGTTCAGGCCATTGCGGAAAATACTGATGCCTGGATTAGTGTCGATACTTCTTCTCCTGCTGTCATGAGGGCTTCTCTCGAAGCCGGTGCATCCATGATAAACGATGTAAGAGCACTGCGCCGGCCCGGTGCCATGGAGGTTGCGGCCGAGTACGGATGTCCGGTCTGTATCCAGCATATGCTGGGGGATGATCCTAAAACAATGCAGAAGAATACTGTTTATGATGATCTCCTGGGAGAAATTTCATCCTTCCTTTATGAGCGCATTCATAACTGCATTAACGCAGGCATTAAGCGGGAGAATATAGTCATAGATCCCGGATTTGGTTTCGGCAAGAACCTTGAGCAGAACTACAGACTGCTGGGGCAGCTGGATCGTCTGAGAAGTTTTGCTCTGCCTCTGCTTGTGGGCATGTCCCGGAAATCCATGATAGGAGATCTGCTGAAGGTTAATACTGAAAACCGCCTTGCCGGCACTATTGCGGCTAATTTGTTTGCGGTGGAAAAAGGGGCAGACATTCTCAGAGTTCACGATGTCAGAGAAATGGCCGAGGCCCTGAAGGTTTATATGTATGCCATAAAGTATTCAAAACAGAAGATAAAGAAGTAGGTCTATGGAAAGAAAGTATTTTGGAACCGACGGAGTGCGCGGTGCAGTAGGCTCCTATCCTATAACTCCTGATTTTGTTTTGCGTCTGGGATATGCTGCAGGCGTGGTGCTGGCAAAAAAGGGAACAAAGCGCGTGCTTATCGGTCAGGATACGCGCATTTCCGGTTTTATGCTCCAGTCGGCTCTTGAAGCAGGCTTTTCCGCTGCCGGAATTCATTCAATACTTGCCGGTGTGATGCCGACCCCTGCTGTTGCTTATTTGACACGCGCCTTCAGATGCAATGCCGGCGTCGTCATAAGTGCCTCCCACAATCCTTTCTACGACAACGGAATCAAGTTTTTCTCGGCTTTCGGAACAAAACTTCCTGATGAGGTGGAGTCTGAAATTGAGGATATGATTGATCAGGATTTCAAATGCGTTGAATCCTGGCTTCTCGGTCGTTCCTCTGTCATCGAGGACGCTCCCGGGAGATATATAGAGTTCTGTAAAAGCACCTTTCCGTCAGACAAGGATCTGTCCGGATGCCGCATAGTGCTTGACTGTGCCAACGGTGCCACCCATCATATAGCTCCGGCTGTATTTTCTGAGCTCGGCGCATCGGTAACAGTTATCGGCTGCGAGCCTGACGGTATCAACATAAATGACAAGGTGGGCTCAACTCATCCGGAAAAGCTGATTGCCAAGGTGCTTGAAACAGGTGCCGATATGGGTATAGCGTTTGACGGCGACGGTGATCGGGTAATGATGGTTGATTCTGACGGAACTCTTATTGACGGTGACGGGATCCTCTACATTATTGCATCATCACTGAAGAAACTCAGTAAACTTAACGGTGGTGTTGTTGGAACTCTCATGTCAAATCTCGGCTTTGAGCTTGCACTTAAGCGGCTTAACATTCCTTTTGCCAGATCTGCTGTCGGAGACCGTTATGTTCTGGAGCAGCTTCAGCAGAGGGACTGGAGACTGGGCGGTGAAAATTCAGGGCATATCATAAGTCTTGATCATTCAACTACCGGTGACGGCATAGTGTCTGCCCTGCAGGTTCTGAAGGCTCTTTCCCGTACAGGCAAAACTCTGAAGGAAGCCAGAAGCGATCTGGTTATGTTCCCGCAGGTGCTGATAAACAGAAAATTTGTGGCAGGAATGGATCCTCTGCATGATCCCAAGGTTATCAGCGCTGTAAAGGAGGCCGAGGCAAAACTTGGAGATCAGGGTCGGGTGCTTCTCCGCAAATCCGGAACAGAACCACTTATTCGCGTAATGGTGGAGGGATCTGACGGTAAACTCGTTAATGAAATGGCTTCTTATATAGCTGATCTTATCTGATCGCTGAAATCTGTTGTCAATTTTCATAAATATAGTAAGATCAGCCGTGTTTTGTTGTGAATAATTCAGAACTTCATGCTCTGAATTTTATTTTTATAAAGTAGGATTTTTTGTAATGTATAGCGTGTTGTTAGCCCTTTATCTGATAGTATCAATTATACTTATAGGTTTAATTCTTCTTCAGCACGGAAAGGGTGCAAGCATGGGTGCTTCCTTTGGTGCCGGTGCATCAAATACAGTGTTCGGATCTGTCGGCAGCGGAAACTTTCTGACTCATTCAACTGCTGTTATGGCAGCTCTGTTTTTCATCATAAGTCTTGGTATCACAGCCCTTTATGCTCATCAGGATCACGGAAATACAGATTTTGACAATCTGCAGAGCATTGCAGATCAGGCGGCTGCTGAAGCACCTAAAAAGGATGATGGTGTATCATCGGATCTTCCAACTGAAAACTCTGATGTGGGAGTTAAGGCAATTGATGAAACCAAACCGGCTGCAGGAGCAGTAACTGAGGAAAAATCTGAAGCTGCAGTTTCCCGTTCTGCTGATCTTTCAGAGCAGTCCGGTGCTGTAGAACAGCAGGCATCCGAGGGTGCAGCAAAGCTCAGGGAAGAAACTGATGCCTTAAAGCAGAAGGCGGCTGACGAGGCTGCCAAACTCAAGGAAGAGACTGATGCCTTAAAGCAGAAGGC
>CADBNP010000237.1 GCA_902796095.1 uncultured Aeromonadales bacterium
TTTAAACTGATTAATTCATATTTATTAACAAATTTATTCACAGTCCTTCTGACGGTGCCAGAGAGTATAATATAGTGCAGATTCCTGTTTTATACGTGGTGTATGCACTAAATACTGCTATATAAAGTGTTTGCAATGCTGGATTATGGCTGTAATGAGTCAAAACAACGTACTTTTGAGCAACTGTGCTGAAAGCTGGTTTAGTGATATGCTCTCTGTCTGTGTGCTCTTTTTTTACTGCTTTTATCCGATTCTGCAGTCTGACAGCATGCAGGGAGTTTATCAGCAGTCAGATATCGATTCTGAATGCTCATGTAATGAGAATTTAACTGTTACTCTTAAAAGACATTTCATGCCCTGTAATTCTGCTGCTGCTCATACTTTTGACCGGTTGTTGATGGCGCTTTCTGCATCAGGCTGACGGATTTTTCATGATTGTTTTGAACATGGGATTTTTTCGTGTAATGTGCCGGCATTCCTTGCTTCAGCCATTAATTTGTCTCCCTGTTGGAACAAATCTGAGCATCAGGCGTATCGTACAAGGTATTTATTCACAGTCATGATGTTTGAAATATGCACAATTTTAATTATTGGCGTTTTAATCTGTATCATATTGATCTTTAAGAAAAATAGCTCGATTTATTAACAGCTATAAAGCGTTTGATAGCATGATTAATCATATTTTATTGACAAATTTATTAACAGCATGTGACTCTGATTAATCTGCCGGGTTCTTATCTTTCGGTTGTGCATCTTGGACGAATTTTAGGCGTGATATCCTTTTTGAACTTTCTTTGATTTATTATCTGCCCTTTCTGCTGATACAATATCATCCAAAAAGGAATTATTTTTGTGCTGGTCTTTCTTTCTGTTGCTGCCGGAAGTGCCGTCGGCGGCTGTCTTCGTTATGGCATCGGTCTGATGCTGGGGAATACGTCTCTGCCTTATGCAACTCTGCTGTGCAATTGCGTCGGATCCTTTCTGATAGGTTTTGTTTCATCATTTGTTTTGCAGAAACTCGGTTCTGATGAATTTATAAAGCCTCTGATCGTGACCGGTTTTCTGGGCGGTTTCACCACTTTCTCAACTTTTTCGCTGGATACACTTAAACTGCTCCAGTCAGATCAGCTTTTTTATTCGATTTCTTATGTTCTAATCAGTGTGGTTGCAGGTTTGCTGCTTGTTTTCGCCGGATTCAGACTTGGTGATGCTTTACGGGAGTTTTTATGAATTTCATTCCTGATTTGGTTTTGGTGGACGGATCTTCATTCATGTTCAGAGCATATCATTCATCACTTAAGAAAAACTTTCGCAACAGCAAACAGGAGCCGGTTGGGGCAGTGATGATTTTTGCCAAAATGCTTACTGCATTGAGGACCAAGTATGAGCGGATCCCGTGCATTATGGTATTTGATTCTCCTGTACACTGTTTTCGTTACGACATATATGACAAATACAAGGCGAACCGTAAATCGATGGATGAGGATCTCCGGGTTCAGTGTCCGAGAATTCACGCCGTATCATCGGCAATGGGGTGCGATGTTCTTGTAGTTGAGGGCTATGAGGCGGATGACGTAATCGGAACCTATGCAAGACTGGGTTCATCGCAGGGAGATAATGTTCTGATATGTACGGGTGATAAGGATCTATATCAGCTTGTCGGTGATAAGGTTCTTATCGAGAACACCATGACTGATGAGATTATAGATCGCAGTTCCGGCATGGATAAGTATGGAATTCCGCCAGAACTGATGGTCGATTATCTGGCTCTGGTGGGCGATTCTTCAGACAATATTCCAGGAATGCAGGGAACAGGTCCCAAGACAGCGGAAGCAGTGCTGAACGCTATCGGATCTGTAGCTGAAATAGAGAAGAATCCGGATCTGGCGGCGTCACTTTCCTTCAGAGGAGCGAAAAATTTCCCGTCCAAGTTCAGAGAATCACTTGAGGATATTAAATTATCCTATCGTCTTGCAACCATAGTCTGCGATGTTGATGTTCCTATTGCATACAGGGATTTAAAGTGGCATGAACCTGACTATGCCGCTTTGGGTCAGATATACAGGGATTGCGGTCTTAATGCACTTCTACGGGCACTTCCTGCCGGGCAGACGGGAACGGCGGATGTTCTTTATGCTGGGCAGGGGGAAGTTCAGACTCCGAATCAGCCGACTGACAGCTGTGAGCAGAATGAAGCATTCCGTGAAACAGTCAGGGATGCGGAGATTGTCAACACTTCTGATTCTCTTGAAGCTCTGAAGGAAAGAATTCTTTCTGACATGTTTTTCGTCATGTTCCCGGTCGCAGACGGTGATGACTACATGACCTGCAGCATAGCGGGGATCGGAGTTGGACTTTCTGACAATTCTGTTTTTTACATACCTCTGAGGCACAGCTACATCGGTGTACCGGAGCAGCTTGAACTTGATTCTGTAGTCGAGTGTTTCGGCTCTCTTCTTGAAAACGAGGACTGCGTAAAGGTTATTTTTGATGCCAAGCGTTTTAGCCATATTCTGTGGAGATATGGCAGAAAACTGCAGGGTGTTGTCTATGATCCTCAGATTGAAGCCTGGCTTTTGGACTCTGTTCGCGGATCTTATGAACTGCCCGTTCTTGCCTATCAGAATTTAAATATTACAGTTGCCATGCCGGAGGAAATAACTTCCGGCAAAAGGAATTATGTGAAATTTTCTGATATTTCTTTTGAGTCTGCAGGCAGATATGCCGGTGTAAATCTGGTGGCTGTCAGGGAACTTCATGATTTGTATGCTTCTGAAATGAAAAAATCAGAAGATTCAGAGAAGCGATATATGGAATGTTATCTGCCAATGATCAGGGTTTTGTCTCATATGGAGCAGAACGGAGTTCTGGTATCAGTTCCCGAACTTAACCTGATAAGTAATGAATTTTCTGAGAGGCTGGATTTGTTGCGGGAGCGCATCTTCTTCCTTGCAGGAAGGGATTTCAATATATCGTCTCCGAAACAGGTCGCAGAAGTTCTTTTTGAAGAGCAGAAGATGGTTCCGCTGGATCCCTCCCTTCGCAAAAAAATCGAGTCTGGCAAGTTTACTACAAACGAGGAGATGCTTCAGGATCTTTCCTTAAATTACGAGCTGCCGGCTGATATTCTGGAGTACAGAGGTCTTACAAAACTTATTTCAACCTATTCATCGGTGCTTCCTACACTGATAAATGCTTCAACCGGCAGAATACATACCACGTTTCATCTGAATGGAACCAGTACCGGCAGACTGTCATCCTCCAATCCGAATCTGCAGAATATTCCTGTAAGAACAGCTGAGGGACGGAAGATACGAAGAGCCTTCATTGCAAGGGAAGGATACAAGATCATAGCGGCGGATTACTCACAGGTTGAACTGAGAATTCTGGCACACTTAAGCGATGATAAAGCTCTGATCGATTCATTTGTGAAGGGAGAGGATATTCACCGCCGTACTGCGGCTGAAATTCTGGGTATTCCTTTTGATTCGGTTACTGCAGAGCAGAGAAGAAGTGCCAAGGCCATTAACTTCGGCATCCTGTATGGAATGAGTGCTTTTGGTCTGGCAAAACAGCTGAAGATAGATCGTAAAACTGCACAGAAGTACATAGACGGATATTTCAGCCGTTACGGCTCCATCAGGAGTTATCTTGATAATGTGGTGTCAGATGCACAGAAGCATGGCTACGTTTCAACAGTGACCGGCCGCAGGATCCCGATCAAGGATATTCAGTCCGGTCAGGGTCTTCTTTTCAAGGCTGCCTCAAGAGTTGCCACAAACGCTCCGATGCAGGGATCCGCCGCTGATATTATTCAGAAGGCAATGATAGATGTTGAAAATTTCATTAACCACGAGGCAGAGAAGGACTCTGTTTATCTTATTCTTCAGGTTCATGATGAACTTGTTCTGGAGGTGAGGGAGGATCTTGCCGAGGAGTATGCATCAAAGATCGCAAAGATAATGTCATCAGCCGGCAGTTTACGGGTTCCTCTTGAAGTCGGTGTCGGAATTGCAGACAACTGGGAGCAGGCCCACTGAGTATCAGTCGGGACCGCCTTGTTTAACGGTGCTGATGGCAAAGACTTATTCCGGGTAATCAGTCTTTGCCTTATTTGAATGAACAGATATCCAGGGAACTGACTGGCGACCTATTCTTCATCCTCGTCTTCGTCATCATCGAAGATGTCTTCATCCTCGTCATCATCATCGAAGTTGTCTTCATCTTCGTCATCAAAATCGTCATCGAGCTCTTCGTCGGCAGGGTTGATCATGACACCATTTTCATCGAAGTAAACTTCACGATCCCATCCCAGATCGTCGTCATCCCAGCCGTCATCGGAATTGTCGTTTTCGTTGTCTCCGAATTCATCAAGATCTTCCCAGTTTTCTTCATCAAAATCATCTTTTGACATCTTTTATCTCCGTAATGTTAGGGTGTTCCCATATTTTCCTTCTTTATCCCAGGTTGTGCTACTGTTTTTTGTGTGGAGACTGAAGAAGTTCTGTTCATCGAAGCTGTCGTCTGAGAATAATGATACGGTTTTTTTCAGGTTTGCTATAATAGTCGGCACATACAAAGAGAGGGTATAAATCAGATGATTAATGATGTAAGAATTCCGATTAACATAATTACAGGTTTTCTTGGATCCGGCAAGACAACACTGCTTAATTACTGGGTAAGGCAGCCGTCAATGAAGGACTGTGCGGTACTTATCAACGAGTTTGGCTCCGTCGGTCTTGATCACGAACTTGTGGAAAAAATTGATAATCAGGTGGTATTGCTGGAGTCCGGCTGCATATGCTGCACACTGCAGAGTTCTCTGGTAAACGCTCTGACCGATCTTCTAAGCAGAGCAGTAAGAAAAGAAATACCGATGTTTAACCGTATTCTGATTGAAACCACCGGAATGGCGGATCCCGGATCTCTGGTAACACTTATCAACTATAACTCATTCATAGAGCAGCGTTTCAGATATGACGGAACTGTCACTGTTGTGGACGGTGTAAACATCCGCAAGCAGATAAAGGAGCAGTTTGAAGCCGTCAAGCAAATCGCTCAGGCTGATTCAGTTCTTATCAGCAAAACCGACCTTATTGACGAAGAAGAGGTTGAGGAGATTGAAAGAGTAGTAGAAATGCTGAATCCTTCGGTAAAGGTTCATAAAGTGATTAACGGTGAACTTGATCCCGGTATTTTGAAAGAAATAGGTCCTTTCAATTCCGGTGAGATCAGAGATCCGAAAAAGATTAGTGCATGGCTGGCTACTGAAAGTTCAAAAATGGGAGTTGCAAGTTCCATTCAGCCGGTAAAGGTTTCAAAGTCCGGAATGGGTGCTGTAAAGAGACCAGCCATAAGTGTTCACTCTAATGTTGCTACCTTCAGTATGGAGTTCGACAAACCTCTGAGTGCAGATAATCTCATGGATGCTCTGGAGGCTGTTCAGATGCAGTACGGCGACAGCCTGCTCAGAATGAAGGGTATTCTCAATCTGGATTCAGATCCCCGCCCGATTGTGGTACACGGCGTATACGGACAGATTTATCCTCTTTCCTGTCTTCAGGCCTGGCCTGAAGACAGAATACAGAGCAGGATAGTTTTTATTGTGAGAGCGATGGTAAAGGATCAGATAGAATACCTGTTTAAAAGCATAGTTCTGGGCGAATGATATTCTCTGATTTACAGGAATAGCCGGTGTCAGGAACACATTTGAGAAAGTGTGTTTTCATGTATGTGACAGATTTAAAAAAATGTCATTAATTTTGAACTAAAGGCAATTAATAATATCTAACGTTATGCTTTTAAAGTGTTTTTTACAAGGAATTTATGATGAATAAACTCTTTTATTTACTGTTGCCTGTTTCACTGCTGTCAGCATCGGCACTGGCGAACCCACCTGCTCACTTTCATCACGGTGTCCGTCTGAATGTCATGGATATTATGGTTAACTGTGACACAGACAAAAATATGGTTCTTGATGAAAGAGAACTTGCCGCATATAAGCAGTCAGTGGATAAGTATACGAATGAAGTAAAGGCTTCTCTGAAATCATTTTCTGATTTAGATGTAAATAAAGACAACTTTATATCATTTGATGAGTTTCTGACTTTACCTAAGGTAGCCAAGGTACCTGGACTGAAAGGACCTTTCCATCATCATCACGGTCCTCACGGACACCATATGCCGCCTCCGCCGCCATACGGAGCTCACGGCCACCATATGCCGCCTCCGCCTCCTCAGGGAGCTCACGGCCACCATATGCCACCACCACCTCCTCAGGGAGCTCACGGTCACCATATGCCGCCTCCATCACCACACGGAGCTCACGGACATCATGGAGTACCGATTCCTAATATGAAGGAGTTCAGAGCTTTCAACCGTTTTGATGCGGATCATGACGGAAAATTGAGCAAGGATGAGTATTCAGTATTTCTTGATGTTAGAACTGTGAAAAATGATAAACTGAAAGCGCTGGTTGCCGGAATGGACTTCAGAGTTATGGATCTGAATAAGGACGGCGGAGTTTCTCCTAAGGAAATGGAGGTTTATGTAAAAGCCAGACGTCTTGCAGATGCCCCTTCCTATAAGGATTTACCTAAGCCTCCTAAGCACGACGGAAGGTAGTATACAGAGTTAAACTCTCCTGTATTCGGGAGACTGTCTGTAAAACATGATAAAGGGATCCTGATTGTGGATCCTTTTTTATTTCACAACAGTAAGGCAGTTGGACCGGAAGACTGCTGTTTTGTTCTGTGTACCCGTATCTGCTCAAGGTTGAACAGGTGCCGCCGGGAATTGAGGAATTTTTGTTTTTTTCTGAATCGATACAGGTTTATTTCTACAGAGGTGTTTTTATGAAGGTTATTATTCGTATTCCCTGGTATTTCAGACTGCTTAATGCCATAGGCTGTCTGCTGATGCTGTTTGGAATTTTGGAAATGTATTTTCGTTTTCTCCCTGAGGATGCGTGGCGGTATACTCCGATTGTCTGCATTGTGGTCGGTGTTTTTCTTATTATTCCACAGCATTTTCTGTCTCTTCTGGAAATTCTGAAGTACAGACCAAGAAACGACTGATGCTCATATGTTTCCTGCCGTGAGTACACCCTTAATTAATCCCGAGGTAAAGGTAGGAACAGTATTTTGCATGAGATCATCCTTTTTATCGTTTATACCCTTAAAGTTTGTGATGTATTTACATTTTTATTTATTCAGATTGATATACATTTAAGCATAGACTTCATATTATTTGATTGAGGCTGCAAATGGCAAGCAAAAAACCTGAAAAGAGAATAATAACAACTGAGGATATACTGCTGAAGTTATGTCACTCCGTTACTTCTGTATTGACTGAAGCCACGCATCATGAAATAAACTACTCCTCTATGGCCCAACGAATTTCCAAGACATGCCTGCGACCGGATATTGGCTGTTTTGTTCTGTTTGACGGAGCTTTTTCAGGTCTGGTTGTGATTAATTTCACCGCCGAGGCTGCCATGGAAGTGTATTCCAATTACCTTCTCAATATGGGTATTTCCGAGGATGAACTGGCCAAGGTGTACACATCTGATGAGGTCGGTAATGTTATGGGTGAACTGATGAATCAGATCCTTGGTGACTTTACCAAGAAGGTCAGTCAGGAACTTCAGTCATCAATAACCCAGTCCCAGCCGAAAATGCTCACTCTTAACCGTCAGGTAAGAATTTCTGTAGATACGGATCTGGTCAAGCCTCAGTCACGTCGTGTTTCCTTCTATACTGAGAAGAACAACATCTTTTATATGGAACTGTCCATGGATTATACGGAGTTCATCAAATTGAGAGATTTTGATTCACCTGAAGAGATAGATCCTGATTCTCTCATTGAAAGTGTAAACAATGGTTCAGTAGAGGCAGAAAGACAGCAGCATATTGCTGATACCAAGAAGGATGATGAACTAAGTAACGAGGAGCAGGACGATCTTTTGGCGGCGCTTGGTCTGTAGTTGTATTTGAGAGTATTCTCTTTAATTCATGGTTAAGCAGTGTATGAACAGCTGCTTTTAGGAATTGATGAGCGGAAAATCAACAAACGGAAACCGTTTGACGAAATGTTGTGCATGTGCTGTTTGCTGATCTGTCGTTCCGTGGGTATTTTGTCTATAATTACAATTCCTTAGAATTAAGTTTTTAAGATTCAGTTTGGCAAAACTGTGTTCGGCGCAAAATCATTCCTGGAGGATTGATTTTGTGCCGGTTTTCTTTTTAATCCGTGTGTCAAAAAATGCATGGGATAGTCTCATTTTTTCAATAATTTTTAGTGACATTAGGTCTCATTGATCCCATAATTACCCTTGAACAGATTGCTGTGCATTTCTGTGGATATTTGGAATTTTTCTTTTCTGAGATTGGAAAAAATATGAAAAAATCACTTAAAAAAACAAGTGTGGCGGCGTTTTGCGTTTCATGTCTGATATCTTTCATGTCTGTCGCTGATGCAGAAGAAACTCTTAATGTGTATAACTGGAACGATTATGAAGCTCCGGATACAGTTTCCAATTTTGAAAAACTGACGAATATTAAGGTAACGACTGATTATTTTGATACAAATGAAGTTCTTGAGGCAAAGCTTCTTGCTGGTAAGTCCGGTTATGATATTGTTGTTCCAGGTTCTGATTTCCTGTCAAGACAGATAAAAGCAGGAGTTTTTCACAAACTTGACAAGAGTAAGATACCCAATCTGTCCAAACTTGATCCTGTGAGAATGAAAATGCTTTCGGAACTGGATCCTGACAATGAGCATGCCGTACCATATCAGCAGGGTACTACCGGCATCGGATTTAACGTTGCCAAGGTTAAGGAGGCTTTTGGTGAGGACTACAAGATAGATTCCTGGGATTTTGTTTTCAAACCTGAGAATATTTCCAAACTGAAGAACTGCGGTGTCGCAGTGATGAACAATCCTACTGAGATCTTTGCAACTGCTCTCAATTATCTGAAGCTTGATCCAAATTCCACCAATCCAAAGGATTATGCGGCGGCAGCAAAGCTTCTGCTTACCATCCGTCCGTATATCAGGTACTTTCATTCATCACAGTACATTGCTGATATAGCCACCGGTGATGTCTGTCTTGTAATAGGATGGAGCGGCGATATTATGCAGGGTCGTGATCGGGCTATTGAAGCCAAGAACGGTGTGGTTGTTGATTATGTTGTTCCTAAGGAAGGTGCACTTGTCTGGTATGACATGATGGCCATTCCTGCTGATGCCAAGAATATTGAAAACGCCTATAAGTATATAAATTATATTCTTGAGCCTAAGGTAATTGCCGATATTTCCAACTATACCTCATACAGTAATGTGGTAACAGAATCAACTCAGTACCTTGATGAGGCTCTTGTTGCCAACAGGAATGTCAATATTCCTGAAGATATGATGCCGAAGATGTTTATGATTAAACCTCATAATCAGCAGATTAACCGCACAATAAATACGCTGTGGACCAAAATCAAGGCCGGCAACTGATCTTTGATGCTGTTTATGAACGAGAGGGACATGAGAAAATTGTGTCCCTTTTGCTTTTGGCAATCTGCAGAATGAACTTTCTGAAAAAGATCCGCTGTCTGTTCATGAATAGGTATCTTCCAAGTCTTTCTTCAGATGCAAACGAAGTCTGCATTTGGCAGGGTTGTTATCGACAGTCAGAGAAAATCAGGTAACGAGACTGATGGAATACCCCAGTTTCCTGCTGTCCTGATTGCAATCATTTTTTTACTGAAGCGTCGGGGATCAGGTAACTTACAATCATGCCACAGCATGCACATCCGGCAATAATCCAGAAAGTAGCAATAAGTCCGTACATATCTCCGACTCTTCCAAGGATTGGTGCAGTAATTCCTCCGAAACTTACAGCAAGGCCTACGGTGATCCCGGATGCAAGACCGGTATGATTGCACAGAAATCTCTGTCCAATAGCCATCATAGGGGCGGAGGTTGCGTAAAGGAAAAATGCTATAGGTACTATAAGAGCAATATTGACGTACTCATTCTGAATACAGCAGAAGGCAATGAACAGAGGGCTTATCATAGTAAGAGCATAGCTGAATACCCTGTTTACGCCTATTTTATCTGCAAGAAAACCTCCGCACAGAGTTGCTACAGCTCCCATCGCTGCAACTACGCTCAGCACCGTGTTTCCTGCCTGGACTGTCTGACCCAGAATTTTAACCCAGAATACAGGTATGAAAGTATTGATGGCAAAGAATATAGTTGCTCTGAAAAAAATAGCGACAGTGAGGATCAGAAATGCTCCGACTCTTTCTTTTTCCGCTTTTCCCTGTTCCTTTGAATGGGTTATGCGTCTTTTCTCTTTTCTCAGTGCATGTGTGAATTTTGGATTCATGAACAAGAGCAGGCAGGTTACTGCAATACCGGGAACAAACAGAATGGCTGTGCCTTCGGAACCCCAGTAAGTCATGGCTATGGTAACAAGTACGGGACCTGTGGCAAAACCGATGTTGCCGCCTACGTAAAACAGACTGAGTCCCCTTCCCAGGTGATCTGATGAAACGACGGCATGAGCTGTTTTTCCTCCAGCCGGATGAAATATGGCAATTCCTATACCGCTGAGCAGTGAACACAGCATCATTGCGTCATGTGACTGTACAAAGCCGATGGCTCCAGTGCTCAGGGATGCAGTTATGATCCCCGCAATCATGAGCCACGGCCTCGGGTATCTGTCTGAAATGTATCCTACGAGAGGCTGAACTACAGAAGAAACAAGATTAGATGCGAAAACAAACCATGCTATGCTTTCAAATGTTGTAAGCACTCCCTGGAAATATAAAAATGCAAGAATAGCGGGCAGTGCACCCTGGTTCATGTCACAGCAGGTATGTCCGATGAGAAGAAAATACGGATCGTAGTTTTTACGATAAAATATGTTAGTATGTGGGTTCAATGTGAAGATCCTCTTAGGAACTATCATTATAGTATGAGTAGCCTGATAAACGGTAGTTTGTAATAAATTCAGTAATCAGAGCGATCCTGCTGATAATCTGATCTGACTGTTCCTGGAGGTTTTGGTGATTATTCGGAACTTTTTGTAGGTGGCTATGTATAATTTCCGTAACGTAAAATTTATTATGAGTGCTCCGGACAAGTCATTTCTTCCGGAGGATACGGGCTGTGAAATTGCTTTTGTCGGCAGATCCAATGCCGGCAAGTCCTCTGCTCTTAATGCCCTGACAGAGAATAAACAACTGGCCAAAACAAGTAAAACTCCGGGAAGGACCCAGATGATCAATCTTTTTGAACTGGAACCGGGAAAACGGCTGGTAGATCTTCCGGGATATGGTTATGCCAAGGTTCCTCTGAGTCTCAAGAAAAAATGGCAGGCGTCATTAAATGATTATCTCGCTTCAAGAGCCTGTCTTAAGGGGCTTGTTGTGGTAATGGATATAAGAAATCCTCTGACGGCACTTGATCGCCAGATTGTAGACTGGGCTATCGGATGTCAGCTTCAGACTCTTCTTCTTCTTACAAAGGCTGATAAGTTAAA
>CADBNP010000238.1 GCA_902796095.1 uncultured Aeromonadales bacterium
AACATTATGTTTTATAAGGGTATATCGAACAAAAAGCAATCTGGTTAATTCATTAAGCTTCCTAAGTGCAATAACTTAGACTTATGGTATAATTCACGTAAAGTTTGAATATGGAGTTTGTTTGTGTCTGAGCAGAAATTAAATTACAAGGAAGCCGGTGTTGATATTGATGCCGGAGAGGCTTTAGTCGAAAAAATTAAATCCGACGTAAAGAAAACAACCCGTCCTGAAGTCATCGGCGGTCTTGGCGGTTATGGTGCACTTTGCAGAATTCCGCAGGGATATAAAAAGCCTGTGCTTGTTTCCGGTACAGACGGCGTGGGAACAAAGCTGCGCGTTGCTATCGATATGAACAGACATGACACGGTCGGCATCGATCTGGTTGCAATGTGCGTGAATGATCTGATTGTACAGGGAGCTGAGCCGTTGTTCTATCTTGACTACTATGCCACAGGTCATCTCAATGTTGATCAGGCTGCGACAGTAATCTCTGGCATATGTCGCGGATGTGAAATGTCAAACTGTGCTCTGATTGGCGGTGAAACTGCAGAAATGCCGGGCATGTACGCCAGAGGTGACTACGACATGGCTGGGTTTGCAGTAGGCGTCGTCGAAGAAGATGAGATTATAGACGGAAGCAAGGTTGCTTCAGGAGATGTTCTTGTTGGTATTGCATCCTCAGGTCCGCATTCCAACGGATTTTCACTAATCCGCAAGATAGTTGAGGTAAGCAAGGCTGATCTCAATGCACCATTTGACGGAAGAACCCTGGGAGAAGCTCTTCTTGCTCCTACCAGAATCTACGTCAAACCTCTGCTCAAGCTGATCAAAGCACTTCCTGTCCATGCTCTGGCCCACATCACCGGAGGCGGATTCTGGGACAACATACCAAGAGTTCTTCCGAAAAATACAAAAGCGGTCATAGACGGAAAGTCATGGAACTGGCCGGAAATTTTCAACTGGCTGCAGAAGAACGGTAATGTTGACAGAAGAGAAATGTACCGAACTTTCAACTGCGGTGTAGGTATGATAGCTGCTGTTCCTGCAGAAAGCGCATCAAAGGCAGTAGAGCTTCTTAATGCTGAGGGAGAAAAGGCATGGATCCTTGGAAAGATTGAATCAGCAGCCGATAATGAAGTTCAGGTGGTTATCAACGAATGATGCCGTCTGTACTCTTTCGGAGTTATTTGTTTTAACATCGGAATATCCCGCTTTTTCCTTCGTATAAAGCGGGATTTATTTTATCTTTCACCTGACACCTGCGAATTTTACACATGTCCGGAGTAACATACAGCATACCTTGCCCAAAATGTGGGCGGATACATGAAGTAACCTACGGCACGAGCATGATCTGCACAAACAGAGCTCTGACAGTTTCCAGTCTCTACCACGGTGGAAGACCTCTGCTGGAATACATTATAAAATCAAAATCCATCCGGGATAAAACCTTTGAACTGCTCTACAGCGGATATTCACTTAATGAAGGGTACTGCTACAGCACCTACTACTGCAGCAAATGCAAAAAAATCTTTACCAGATTCCATTTTTCTCTTTCAAACGGTACTGATAGATGGGAGCCTGAGTATCACTGCTGGCACTGCAAAAAAACTCTTTCTTGCATTATGCAAAAAGACATAAATGATACAGTTCTGCAATGCAAATGCGGATTTGAATTTAAAGTTGATTTAAATTCATGTCCGGAACCAGAAAACTGGTCATAAAATATCCCTTTTAAATTTTTTTCGTTCTGTGAACATACCCGTTTCTCCTGTTTTGATGTATAACTCTCGATCTGAATCTGAAATTCAATTGTTAGGTTCTTCACAATTTTACTTTTTAGATACATTTTTAAAATAGTTCTAGGTATAATTGAATTTACGTGTATAACACACAAGTAGTGGGTTCTGATTTCGCAATTATCCAAATTTCTTGCAAAATGCAAATCAGCTGCAATTATAAATACCAAAGAGTACGGCCAGTTTGTAATGCTCAAGATTTAAAAACATATAAAGGACCGAGAACATTATTATGCAGAAAATAAATTCAGCCGATCAAATTTTCAGATTCAGCAGTGTTGCACAGCTTAAAGAATGGAAGCTGCTGATCGTTGACGACGAAGATGACGTGCATAGAATAACCAGACTTGCACTGACAGGTCTGCGTTATGACGGTCTTAAGATCAAGTTCCTGTCTGCTTACTCAGGTGAGGAAGCCTGCAAGATACTCAGCGAAAACAACGACATTGCCCTGGTTCTTCTTGACGTGGTGATGGAAACAGATCATGCAGGTCTTGATGTCGCCGATTATGTTCGTAACGATCTACATAATGACATTGTCAGAATAGTTCTCAGAACCGGACAACCAGGTCAGGCACCAGAGGACGAAATTCTTGATCGCTATGATATTGATGACTACCGTGAAAAGACGGATCTGACGGCACAGAAGTTGAGAACCCTGGCAAGATGCAGTTTCAATTCATATAAAGATAAGCTTGATCTCTGCGGTATAACAAGGAAAATTATCGATATCAACACAATCTCCAGAGGTCTTGTCAACTGTGAAACAGTTCATGACGGAGCCAGGTACGTCTATCAGACTCTGTACAGAATGATAAGCGGCGAGGAATTGCCAGATAACGACGAAAGTCTGAAAGGTCACATATTCTCTTTTCTTAAATCCGGTCCAAACAAGGTAACCTTCGTTGATTACATCGCTGGAGGCAGCGTACCTGCCGACAAACTTCCGGATCCTATAATTGAACAGAGCGTTATTGAGCATACATCCATATTCCAGGATGGAAAATTAACTGCAATCAGTTATGCCGATTTTCACGGAATAGTTTTCTACGTTAATGCACCAAACAATACAGGATATGTATTTGAAAAGTACATTGCGGATCTGCTGCAGGAAACCCTGTCAACACACTACAGAAACATGTATCTCAACGATCTTATAAACCGTAACCAGCGTGAGATCATGTACCGCATATGTGAAGTAGTCGAGACTAGATCCAAGGAATCAGGTGTTCACGTTAAACGTGTGTCAGCCTACTGCGAACTTCTGGCCAAGCTTTACGGAATGCCGTCCAAGGATGTGGAGCTTCTAAAAAAAGCCGCACCACTGCATGATCTCGGCAAAATTGCCATTCCTGATCAGATCCTGCACAAACCGGGAAAGCTTGATGATTACGAATGGCAGGTTATGAAAACCCACGCCCAGATCGGCTATGAAATGCTTAAGGATTCAGAAATAGAACTGTTCAATGTAGCTGCCGAGGTTGCCTTCTACCACCATGAGAAATGGAACGGAAAAGGTTATCCTAACGGACTATCCGGTGAATCCATACCTATAACCGGAAGAATTACAGCTATAGCAGACGTTTTTGACGCTCTTGCATCAGATCGATGCTACAAGAAAAAATGGCCAATGGATAAAATCTACAATCTCTTCAAAAAGGAACGTGGGGAACATTTTGATCCTCAGCTTTGCGATCTTTTCATAGAACATTTTGATGATTTCGTAGCAATAAAGGAAAGTCTGGACAGCGGAGAATTCAGTTCTGAGGATCTGCTGAACAATCTGAGCGGTGCAGATGAAGAAGAAGAAGAAGTTACACTCTGTGAGGCATCCAAGACAGAAAAAGTTCAGTAAAATATCAATGCTCATGCAAAAGATCAGATGTATGTCTGATCTTTTTTTGCCTGCACAAATCAGCATTTGAACATGGAATTCAGATGAAAACTCCAAGGTTGATCAGAACCATGCCCTGCTCAGACAGTCTGAATTTCCGGCATGGAACAGGAGTCATCAGAGATCATAAACCAGATCCATGTACTTGCATTCTGCATACTGCAGGAACAGTAAGGAGCAGACCAGAACAGTTCAGTGGAACAGGCAAAGTACTATTCCCAGTAGGTATGCCAGTTATCTGGCTTTCCCTTTTTCATCATGTTCTTCAGTTTTTCCTCATGTGCCTCCAGCTCAGCAGGACTGGCATGGATCACTTTAAGAGGTCCATGCTGGATCCCTCCTGCTTTTTTGCCTGATGACTCATCATCTGCACCAAAATTCAGAGAACGCTGCCCTCCGGTCATTGCAAGATACATATCTGCAAGAAGACTGGCGTCCAGCAGAGCACCATGCTGTGTACGACAGGAAGTATCTATATTGAAAATTTCACACAAAGCATCCAGACTGTATTTTGCGTGTCCCGGTCTCAATCTTCTTGCCTCGGCATAAGAATCCACAATCTGGCAGATTTCACCTAGCTTCACTTCAAGACCGGCAAGAGCAAATTCCTGATCCAGGAAGCCCACGTCAAATTTTGCATTATGGATAATCAGCACAGATCCCTCAACAAAAGATATGAACTCCTGGGCTATATCCTTAAATAGAGGTTTATCAGCAACATACTCATCAGTAATACCGTGAACCTTCATTGCCTCCTCATCTATTTTCATTTCAGGATTGAGAAACTGCTGATATTCTCTTCCTGTAAAATTTCGATCTATAACCTCCACTGCACCGATTTCAATAACTCTGTGGCCAAGATGAGTTGGTCCCTTGTCATTTTTACCTGTTGTTTCTGTATCAAGAAAAACCCAGCGTTTATTGTTAATTTCCATAAAATTCCTGTTAAGCACTGCGAAAATAATAAAAATCGAAAAGTGATCTGTATCGACAGCCAAAAAAATCAGATCATTTCAGATCGTATGTATGAATTTGTGAGTATATCACTGTATGTCATGATAATCCGTGAGAAACATAAAATTTAATGATCCATGAAAGAAATTGTTCAAAAAATATTCACACATAAATGCAGAAATCTCACATTTCAAGATTGAGAATAAAACGCCGATGTGATAAATTGCCCCTGCATACAGAGTTTATGAAATCTTCAGAATTAAAAAAAACAGGAACTTAAAAAATGCTTAGCAAAAATCAGATTCAGTATTTAAAAACATGTGCTCATGACAAAAAGGCAGTTGTAATTGTCGGAAGCAACGGTTTCAGCGAAAACGTGATAAAGGAAATAGATTCAAGCCTCAGCCATCATGAACTGATGAAAATCAAGGTTAACGGTCTAAACAAGGAAAACAAGGATGAAATAGCAGCTGAAATATGCAGCAAGGTAAAGGCTGAAACAGTACAGATCCTTGGCAGCATTATCACAGTTTTCAGACAGAACAAAAAAGATCAGACTAAATTCGTACTTCCCAAAGACTAATCACTGATTTCAGCAAACGGATTTCCAATACTGCCAGAATTAAACCAGATCGAATTACGGACTGTCATCAAAAAAAAATGAACCGGAAGAAATTCCGCTCTCCACAAAATCACTGTCACGGAGATGCATAACTTCTACCGGTTTCAAAAAGAAAAGGCTCTGTTCAACAAAAGTGTTGATGTCACAGAAACGCATTACGTTTCATAAAGTATTTATATTTTTGAACTTAAAAAAGTAAAATT
>CADBNP010000239.1 GCA_902796095.1 uncultured Aeromonadales bacterium
ATTGGATCCTGCCGCATATCAAAATTTAAATGACTGCTACGAAAGGAGATTCAGCAGTTCATCCGTAGACAGACTCATAAGCGACTGCTGCTCTCCTTCGAGTATTGCATCCGCAAGATCCTTCTTTGTCTGCTGAAGATTCAGAATCTTCTCCTCAATTGTATCCTTCAGGATCAGACGATAGACTGTAACATTCTTTGTCTGTCCTATGCGGTGAGCTCTGTCTGTTGCCTGATTCTGGGCAGCAAGATTCCACCAGGGATCATAATGGATAACCGTATCGGCACCCACAAGATTAAGTCCGGTTCCGCCGGCCTTGAGAGAAATCAGGAATACTGGAACATTTCCGTCATTGAAATCATGGACCAGCCTGCTTCTCTTTTCCTTTGGAGTTGATCCTGTAATTTTGTAGAAGGAAATTTCCCTGGCTGCAAGCTCCTTCTCAAGGATTTCCAGCATGGAAGTGAACTGAGAAAACACCAGACAGCGATGATTACCGTCAATGGCAGTTTCAATAAGATCCAGACACGCATCCTTCTTGGCACTCACATCATTGTAATCCTCGAAAACAAGAGAAGGGTCACAGCAGATCTGGCGGATCCGCATAAGTTCAGCAAGGATCTTAATCTTATCCTCACCCTTGTTGTCCGATGTCTTGATTATCTTCTTCATCTTCAAAACCTGGGCATCATACAGTTTCTGCTGCTGTCCTGAGATGCGGGTATAGACAACCTCCTCCATCTTGCTTGGAAGATCCTTAAGCACATCAGTCTTTTTACGACGAAGAATAAACGGAGATGTCATGCTCTTGAGTTTTTCCGTGGCCGCCGGATCGTGTAACTTTGAAATCGGTGTTTCAAACCGGCGGGTAAAGTCAGATACTCCGTACAGGAAGCCCGGCATGATAAAATCAAAAATACTCCAGAGTTCAGTCAGACGGTTCTCAATAGGTGTACCTGTCAGAGCAATACGTGCTTTTGCATTAAGACCCTTCACAGCCTTTGTGAACGCAGCCTTGTGATTTTTAATCTTCTGAGCTTCATCCAGAATCACCATATCGAAAACAAGATCCTTCATCAGAGTTATATCCCTGCTCAAAAGCTCATAGGAAATGATGAAAAGATTTGTTTCACCCGGTGCTGCAAGCTGCTCCTTGCGGCTGGCAGCATTGCCGGTAAGCGGTACGGCCACGATATTAGCGGAGAACTTCTGTATTTCCTCTGCCCACTGATAAACAAGGGATGCTGGCGAAACCACCAGGGAAAGACTTCCTGCCCCCGTCTTTTTCTTTTCGTCAATCTGTGCCTGGAGTACAGTAATCAGCTGTACGGTCTTTCCAAGGCCCATATCATCAGCCAGTATGGCTCCAAATCCGGCATGAGAAATAATCTGCAGCCATTTGTATCCGTAAACCTGATATTCACGAAGCACCGGCTTCAGATTTTCAGGGACTTCATAATCGGCGTCAGCGACTGAAGAGAAGTTTCGTATTATACGGCGGAAAGTCTGATCCCTGGATATAAGCATATTGTTATGCTGCGACATCAGCTTATCCAGGTAAAGAGCTCTGAACAGCGGCAGTTTGGCCTTGTTATGAAGCACGTCAGCCGGCTGAAGATCTACAGACTCAAGAATTGAAAGGATTTCCTCCAGTTCCTTTGAAGTACTCAAATCAACAAACTCGGTGTCGGAAACCTTGTACCATCTTTTTTTGGCAGTATAACTTTCCAGAACTGCCTGAAGTTCCTTCTTGTTGAACTTTGAGGATGTTATGTTGATGTCCAGCAGATCCGTATCCACAGATATGCCCAGTTTAACAGGCACGTCCCTTACTATGGTATAGGCATCCAGATCCTTGTTTGAGGTAACTGTACCTATTTTTTCAAGACGTGGAATAACCGTACTTATAAAATCGCAGAACTGTTCCTCATCAAACTCGCCGCTGATAACATTATTCTTCAGCTTCAATCCTGGAAACAGCCATGAGGCTCGACGAAGTATCTGCTTTTCATAATTGATATCCCGTGCTGACTGCCCATCTTTTGAAACAGTCAGCGGATACTTTGTTCCCTCATAGTCGGCTGACGCTTCAATACTGATCGGATAGGAAATATTTTTCGATGACTTCTTCGGATCTCCGATAAGTGCGTAAAAATCAAATGTTGGCTCCGGAGCAAGCTGATCCTTAATCAGTTCCTCTTCCGCCACCGATATGGTAAACAGATCACTCTCCTTCAGATGAGGAAGGATACGGCAGAAGAAATCATTAAGTTCATCCTTGACTATGATCAGATTAAAATTATCGTATCCTCCTCCGGCATTGTAAAACGGATAAAGAAGTTCAAATTCATCATCGTCAAGAGATGTAAAGCAGGTTGGTGTCAGAACATAGTGTCTGCCATCCTCACCATCTAAAAGTCGCGGAGCCTCACCTGTGACTGTAATCCCGAGAAAACCACCGTTCACGTCCTTGTAAGGTTTGATATTTATAAGAAAATTAACTTCGTAGTCTCCTACCTCTACAGTGTAATTTTTACTGGAAAGAGATTTGTCATTAACATCGGCCTGACAGTCACAGGCTATTTCATAAAATTCATCAAGCAGTCTGCCCTGAAGAGGCAGATTGTAATCAGGTTCAAGCTGTTCAGCGTAATCAGACAGATTCTTAAAGGAATGAAGAATTGATTTGGATTCATTGTATCTGCTGTCCATCAGTTTGTAATACCTAAGACTCTGCGACTCAAAATCATACTGAGAAAAATCAATCAGAAGAGATTTTGATGCAGCAAAGGTTTGGCTATCGTTATATGCAGATCTGAACGATGAAAAATCCTTAAGGATACATCCCTTTCCCTTGCCAAGAGCGACTCGGAATGACAGAGTAAATGTCTTACGCTCAACAGTAATACGCGGATAAATACGAACGTCCTTCAGATAACTGTCAGTCCAGTTATCAGGTTCATCGTCATCAACAGCTTCGATAGCGGAATGAGCCGATGTCATAAAATTTTCTGTAAGTTTGTGATTAACTGTAAGCGGAGCAGGATTTGCATCGACATAATCCCAGAGAAGTTTGATGGCGGCAAGCTGATACTCATTCAGAAATAAGTTCTGCTTGAACGCTGGATCTGTAAGATTACCGTAATCAAGATACAAAGCCTTATCAATATCGGAAGACCACTCAAAGCCGTTTGAGGACAGATAAACATAATATTCATAGTATGTTCTGTAACCGTCATGAAGATTTTTGCGGTATACATACACAGTCGCAGAAAGAGTTACGAAAGATTCATTTAGATATTGTGTATATTTTGGATTTCTTATAAGAACCTCTCTGAATTCATCTCTCTGATCAATCATTTTCTCTGCGGTATCAATGGCCTCCCTGCAGGTGACACTGCGTTCAAGTTCACGTCTAAAATCAAAAATAAGATAACCGCTCTGCTTTCTATTTTTGAACAGATTCGACTCCAACGGATTCAGCGGCTCAATACTGTACTGAGATTTTATTTTTTTCAGAGTTTCCAGATTTATTCTGCAGGCCTCCTCAGTAGCTCTTTTTCTGTGTTCCGAAAAGGATTCAGGGCAAAGAATTTTTCCGTACTGCTTTTCATACTCCTGAAGAAGAGCATATCCGTGAATGCACAGATCATCACTGAATCTTCCCCAGAAATAGCGACTGTTTTTGTTGCAGTCACAGCAGCAGCTTATATGGGGTCCGTCATTATATTCTGACGGAAAATCACGCACCGTGCACGAATAATGTTTAGCCTTATCCTTAATGATACCTTCAATGGAATACGGAACATTCACAGATTTAAATGATGACTGCTTGCTGACTTTGTTTATAGTAGCCTTCAGTTCTTTTATTCTGTCAATATTTTTAGGGGAATCAAGAAAAGCTCTCCAGTTCAATTCAGAAAATTCATAAGGAATATCTTCATATGTAACGAAGGTATTTTTTTCAGCCATTGCTCAGCACCAGGTAAATCCAAATAAAAACAAAAAGGCAAGATCTTACTCTCACCCTGTCAAAAACTGACAGAAATCAGCAGAAGCTGATTTCCGATATAAGTTTGATCCTTTCGAACCACAATATGATGTGTGATTATATCATTTGCTGCCTAAAGATAAAACAAAAGACTATTTTTTGAACAGTCAGATCAGCAATCTAAATCAGACTCTCCTGTCTCCGATATACTGTTCAAACTCATTAGGAGGAAGCGGTCGGGAATAGTAAAAACCCTGAATCGACTTTATACCGATACCGGTGATCTTGTTAAATTCACGGCTGGTCTCAACCCCCTCGGCTATCAAATGCAAATCAAAACGTTTGCTCAGATTGTAAAGGGTCCGCACAACCTCCTGTTTGCCGAGATTACTGTCAATATCTCTCACAAAGTTACGCTTGAGTTTAAGAGTATTGATGCACATGGACGTAATCTCAATCATGTTGGAAAAGCTTGTGCCAAAATCGTCAAGAGTAAGACTTATGCCTAGTTCATGAAGAGCCTGTGCAGTTTTTTTGGCAAGAGGATAATCCGCAGAGAAAATGCTTTCAGTTGTCTCAAATTCAATAAGACCGGTTGGATAATTATATTTTGAGCAGAGTCCTGCAACAGCACTTATCAGATTCGGATCAAGGAACTGCTTTTTTGTAAGATTGACAGATATAGGTTTCATGTCGTAGCCGCAGGCTCCCCACTCGAGATTCTGGGTTATACATTTTTCTATAATCCAGTACCCCATCTCGATTATTACACCATTTTCTTCAGCAAGAGGAATAAACTCCCTCGGTTCGATGTCACCGAGAGTCGAATTATGCCACCTGATTAATGCTTCCGTGCCAAGAAGAGTGTTGTCATCTGCATTGATTTTAGGCTGATAGACAACCTTGAACTCTCCATTCTTGATGGCACCCAGCATTTCACACTCAATTTTGACATTCCGAGCCTCAACACTTCCGGCGATATCCGAATAATACATCACAATATGACGTCCCTTCTTTTTGCTCAGTCTTATGCAGATTTCTGCATACTTGAACATATCTTCAAAATTCTTTGTGTCACCCGGTGCCGTACTGATTCCGATGCTGCAGGTTATGTTTATAAGAGAGCCGTTCAAATCAAAAGGCTCGTCTATAATCCGTCTCAGATTTTCCACTGCTTCGGTAATATTGAAATTATGATGATGATTTTCAATTACAATGCAGAATTCATCTCCGCCTACTCTTGCAACCTTGCTTTTCAGATTATTTATAAACGTCCTTAATCTGCAGGAAAACTGTCTGAGGATCTCATCTCCGGCCATGAATCCATATGACGCATTAATCATTTTAAAATTGTCCATACACACCATGATGAGATACGTATCAACGCCGGCATTGAGTGCCGCTTCCAGAATTTTAGGATAGGTTAAAACAAGAGACTGCCTGTTGCCAAGACCGGTAAGATAATCAAGATGCTCCATTTCATAAATCTTGATTTCCTTCTCCTTCCGATCTGTTATGTCGTGTGCAATTCCGGCACAGCCGGTAACCTTTCCTAATTCATCCTTGACAGGAAGCTTCACGGTTTCAAACCAGACATTTCCCTTGTCATTTTCCTGATATCTGTATTCCTTTCCTGTTTTGATAACATACTCATCATCACGTCTGTACCCGTCAGCCAGAAATTTATCAACAAGATCATCATCTGTCAGACCGATAAAATTATCTATAAGAGGAAAAAGGTGATAATAGGACTTATTAACAAACTGCAGTTTAAGATCCAGACCTTTCAGCCAGACGATATCGCGCGTGTGGTTCATGATCTCTTCATAGGCCCGGACACGGTAATCCAAATCTGCAATATGCTTTCTTAATTTAAAATTCTTAACAGAAAGATAAACAACAGCCACAATCAGAGGAATGACAAGCATCAAATCCAAATACAGATCCATAACTACCCTTAGACAGAAGCATTAAAAATATCGGCTATCATTTGTGAAAAAGCACCGGTCTCGGCAGAGCAAGGCTGGGAATAAAACGAAAAACCTGTCATCAACTCTGCAGATATAAGACAAACATTCTTGAGATCATCGCAGGGTCACCGGCAAAACCGAAGTATAAATAGAGTATCCGTGCAAATTATTTTGTAATAATTGGTTATTCTACCACACTGATCGCAAATTTTAGATCTGGATTAATCACAACGACATTAACGCTGTACCGGTTGTCTTAAACCTGCGGTTAAACAGGTGGAGGAAAACATCCCGAAGGACAACCCGCAGGAAAAGGATGACAGAGCTCGAGGAGAGCGAAGGACTGCACCGGAAACACAGCAGGAACAGAAAAAAGAGCCGTCAAGCAAAGAAGGAGTACACCAGATCATCGTTACAGACTATGATAGATTATTTTTCCACCATTCGGGATTTCTCAGACACATTTCAACAATATCGAATCTTCTAAATGCAGCCGCCACTGTTCTTCCGTCTATTTCTGAAATAGAATGCCCTTCACCAAGATTAAAATACTCCTCGAGAACATTTTTTAGTTTTTCTTCTGCCCATGCTACCAGGTTGTGCTTCTCGGAATTAAAATAATCTCGAACACTTTCAAAATTAATATGCGTCAGTCTGTCTAGATCCATATTCAAATCATGTAATAATCTTGTTCCAACCATGCAGGAAACGAAATAATTATCATAGGAACGCATTGTCAATATATCCTTATCCTCTGAAATCCGTTTTCTAACAGAATCGCAGTGTCTGAATATAATAACAGCAATTATCATCTGAGCAGCATTCAAATCATGAAATATTGTCTTGTAAAATGATCCAAACATCTCAGATTTCTTGTATCTGGCAAGATGCGGTGACTTTCTCCAAACAGACAGAACAGCTTCTGCGGCAACAGTTGATGGTATTATATTTGAAGATGTACTAGTATCCCTTTTCCTTTTGTATACATATCCCAAATCTTGAGCACTTTGCTCAAGCAATAGCTGAACTGTATCATTAGATTTCAAATCTCGTAGATCCACCGGATTCTGATGATTGGTGGCATAGGTTATCTCTTTTACAATCTCGTCATCATCTGCACTGACTTCATATATTCTCACTAAAACATACGCATCATCAACATTCAAATTTTTGTTTCCAGATATGGTCTGATACAGAGTACGACACGTTTGACCTCCATTGATTATCTGCAGACCGTTAACCTTGACAATCCAGTCCTTCTCCTGCAGTGCATTGTAACTGAACTTATCACAAACCATGGTAATGCCATTATTATAAAAAAAGAAGTTGGAACCTTGTCCGCTTTTAAGGCAGTCTGCAATGCTATCGTTTATTTCATTTTTACCAAGATATTTTCTGATATTCTTCTCCAGCAATGAATCGCCATATTCGTTCATCATCCTGACAATTTCAGTTATTTTCACCTTGCCGATTATTACCCGCTTGAAGTTGAAATTTTCCTGAATTGAAAACCCTGACATATTTATAGTTGTATCAATTGGAGTCTTCTTTTTTATATATCCCAATATATCCTGTGTACCGAAATGGACAAATCTGACCTGTTCCTGATCTCCAAATGCATTTTCGATACTCAGCTGTGCGGCATCATTCCATTTATCGCCATTATTCAGCATGACAAAAGTCACATATGGAATAAAACCATCAAGTATCAGAGACCTTATTTCGTCAACAATACGCCGGCTACTTTCATTTAACAAAGTCTTATTTGCCGGATCAAATATTGTATTAACGGTGTTTATTGCCTTTTCAACTGCATTAGATGGAAAGTTTGTGTCTTTATTCAAATCTCTTGTATATTTTGACTGAAAAAGAACCACATTTATCTGTCCATCAAGTGCTTCTTCAATAAATGCAGCATCAAATCCGCCATCATTACCTCCATCTGTTATGAAAGACATAGCCTCAGTAAGATCTCTATCCAGGTAAGCAGAAACGCCTAAAAGTAGAAAACTTTTGGATTTTCTTCTGTCTTCATCGTCACCAGAGAAATAGTCGGGATTATCATTCATGATCTTGATTATTTTCTGATCAATAATCTGTTTTGATATATTTACCGGCATAAATGCTCCTCTATTACTGCGAAGTTTATTGAAGGCTATGTTTAAGAAAAGTACCGTTCTTTCTTAAACTGCCAACAAGCAATCATGCACTTACCTTCCATGAGGAAGTCAACCCAACTTTTTTACCAATATCGTAAACTATGTAGATTGTACAAAAAGTGGCAGAAAAAAATACTGAATCAAAGTCAAATTATCATGCGCAGAAGTAGGTCAGCCGGGCAAAGCAGATCAGTCTTAACCCCCAACGGTATGATTACGGTATCATCGCCAAAACCAGCCACAGGATGCCGGATCCAGAACTTCCACCATATAGAAAATGTGCGCCGGGCACACAAAAAAGGCCCCGCATTGCGGAGCCAATCAATATTTCTGTCAGATTACAAGTTCACGGGAACTTAATCTGCAACAGTTATGTCATTACATCATACCGCCCATACCTGGTGCACCCATTCCGGCAGGAGCTGCTGGAGCATCATTCTTAGGCTTGTCGGTAACCATGCACTCAGTAGTGATCATAAGACCTGCTACAGAAGAAGCAAACTGAAGTGCTGAACGTGTAACCTTGGTAGGATCCAGAATACCCATTTCAAGCATATCACCATACTGATCTTCAGCGGCATTGTAGCCATAATTACCTGAACCTTCTCTTACCTTGTTGGCAATAACAGACGGCTCTTCACCGGCGTTGGTAACAATCTGACGAAGCGGAGCCTCCATTGCCTTCAGAGCAGCACGAATACCCACATTCTGATCCTCATTTGAACCTGTAAGATCTGCAAGTTCTGAAGCTACGCGAACCAGAGCTACTCCACCGCCAGGAACAACACCCTCTTCAACAGCAGCACGTGTTGCATGAAGAGCATCCTCTACGCGATACTTCTTTTCCTTCATTTCAACTTCAGTTGGAGCACCAACCTTTATTACAGCAACACCGCCGGAAAGTTTGGCAACACGCTCCTGGAGCTTTTCCTTGTCATAATCAGAAGTCGTATCCTCGATCTGCTTCTTAATCTGCTCAACACGAGCCTTGATATCAGCCTCATCGCCGGCACCATCTATAATAGTTGTATTATCCTTGGTAATAACCACCTTCTTGGCCTTGCCTAAATCCTCAAGAGTAGCCTTTTCAAGAGACATACCGAGATCGGAAGATATTACAGTAGCCTTGGTAAGGATTGCAATATCCTGAAGCATTGCCTTGCGGCGATCACCGAATCCAGGAGCCTTAACAGCAGCAATCTTCACGATACCTCTCATATTGTTTACTACCAGAGTAGCAAGAGCCTCGCCCTCAACATCCTCGGCAATAATCAGAAGTGGTTTGCCGGCCTTGGCAACACCTTCAAGGAGTGTAAGAATATCACGAATGTTGCTGATCTTCTTGTCAACGAGAAGAACAAACGGATCGTCAAGTTCAACGGAGCCGTTTTCCTGCTTGTTGATGAAGTATGGAGAGAGATAACCGCGATCAAACTGCATACCTTCAACAAGTGAAAGTTCGTCATTGAGACCGGTGCCTTCCTCAATGGTTATAACACCGTCACGTCCAACCTTGTCCATGGCGTCAGCAATAAGGTTGCCTACAGTTGCATCGGCATTGGCAGAAATGGTACCAACCTGGGCAATAGCCTTAGAGTCTGCACAAGGCACGGAAATTGCTTTCAGCTTTTCTACAGCTGCAGCAACAGCCTTATCAATACCGCGCTTCAGATCCATAGGATTGCGTCCTGATGCAACAGCCTTCAGACCTTCACTTACAATGGCCTGTGCGAGAACAGTTGCGGTTGTTGTACCGTCACCTGCTGCATCGTTTGCCTGAGAAGCGACCTCTTTAACCATCTGAGCACCCATGTTCATGAACTTGTCCTCAAGTTCAATCTCCTTGGCTACAGTAACACCGTCCTTGGTAATATTAGGAGCACCGTAGGACTTGTCCAGTACAACATTACGACCCTTTGGTCCGAGAGTAACCTTTACTGCATCTGCAAGAATATTGACGCCCTCAAGCATCTTGGCTCTTGCATCGTTACCAAATAAAACATCTTTAGCAGACATAATATAAAAACCTCTTTTTAAAATTAGTGATCTTCACAAGATCGGAATTATTCTTCAACAACAGCGAGAATATCATTCTCAGAGAGGATCAGAACCTCCTTTCCATCCAGCTTATCAGTCTTGGTTGTATAACCTTCATTGAAGATAACAATATCACCGACCTTGACAGACATTGGCTGAATCTGTCCGTTATCCAGAACGCGGCCGTTACCGACAGCGATAACTTTGCCACGGGTTGACTTCTGTGCTGCAGAACCGGTTAACAGGATTCCACCTGCAGATGTTGTTTCCTTTTCCTGTCTTTCAATAATTACCTTATCATGTAATGGACGAATTGACATTTTAAATCTCCGTTTTTAACATATTCGAAAAATTCTGTTTTTTTATGTATGGTCTGTATTGTTAAATTCAAGTCCAAAAGCAAAAAAAGTTTTGCTGCTGCTTCCTGACGTTCAAAATCATGAGGAACTATATGTTAAATAAAGTTATTCTGCTGTTTTTTCTTCTTTTTTCAGGAACAGTTGCAGGAGATGAGCTGATTGACAGTTTCGGAAACTTTTCCGAAACAAACCTTGATGTCAGGGTGTACCTCCCTGTTACCAAAGCTTTCACCAGTTCAACCAGAACAAACGAGACGGAAAAAACTGTCACGGTAACAATAACACCGGCAAGAGGGTATTACATTTACAGATCCAGAATAAACGTCACGGATGAAAACGGAGACAGCATACCGGTTGAACTTCCTTCAGGAATAGAACACACAGATGATTTTATGGGAAAGCAGATCGTTTTCTATGTTCCCGTATCCTTTGACGTTCCATCCCGAAAGAACCTGACCGTTACATACCAGGGATGCACAGTCGGGATGTGCTATCCTCCGCAGCACTTCAAAATTGAATCATTAAAGACAGGAACAGGCAGTAAGAACGAGACTTTACTGACAGAACATGAACTGAAACAGACTGATACTGACATGCATCATCTGACAGAACTTCCTGCCAGTACCGTTCCCGGCGGCAATGCAGATATGCAGAAAAACATAAGAGAGGCGGTGATATTCCTGCTGATCGGCATTTCCCTTTCTTTCACACCCTGTGTATTTCCCATGTACCCGATCCTCAGTATGCTGCTGTTCGGACGTAAAACCGAACATCAGAAAAACAGAAAAACGTTTGCTTTGTCATGCTTCTTCGTTCTTGGAATAGCAATAACCTATACGGTAATAGGAATTGTTTCTGGATATTTCGGAGCACAGACCCACGCATTTCTTCAGCAGAAGATTATCCTCATTATATTCAGCATAATTTTTATACTGCTGTCCCTGTCAATGCTAGGACTCTTCACCATACAAATGCCGCCATTCATAGCATCAAAACTTCAGAAAATCGCTGATGAACAGCACTCCGGATCCATGACCGGAGCATTTACGGTGGGTGTGATAACATCTCTGATCTGCTCACCATGCACCACAGCACCGGTTTCTGCCTCCATTCTCTATACCATCCAGGCAGGAAATCTGTTCCTTGGCACCGCTGATCTGTTTCTTCTCGGTTTCGGCATGGGTATACCGATGCTGGCCATCGGGCTGTTCGGAAAGAAGATCCTTCCAAAAGCCGGCAGCTGGCTGAATCTGATAAAACAGTTAATCGGCATTTTTTCTCTTATGGTTCCTTTTATTCTTCTGGATCGAATCCTTCCGCACTGGATCCTGCCCTGCGGAATAATAGTTCTTACCGGATGTGCTTTGATGCTTCTGATTTATTACATTAAGCCGAAAAAAACACTTGTCTTTCTGCCATTTGTCATTGCGGGCGGTATATTCTCAGGATGGTATTTTGTCGACTGGCAGGGTACTCATCATCCATCACTGCAGTTCATACCGGCATCATCCATGTCTCAGATAAAGGATCTGATGAGCAAAAATCCGGATCGTGAGGTTATTATTGATTTTTATGCATCCTGGTGTGCTTCCTGCAAGCAGATGGAAGTCGAGACCTTCGCCAGCAAGGCTGTACAGCGTGCCATCAGGGATTTTCTTCTGATCAGAGTAGATCTCAGTGAAACAAACGATGAAAATCAGAAAATATCCGATCATTTTAACATAGTCGGTCTTCCTTCAATTCTGATTGCAGATCAGAAAAGAGACTCTTTCCTTATTTCAGGATTCTATAACAGCAAAGACTTTATTCAGGAACTGAAGAAATTGAAAAAAACAGACTGATAATCAGAGCAGAAAATTAATCTGTATATTCACATCTGCAGAATTTAAACAGTCATCAAAAAAAAACCGCAGGGATCCCTGCGGCATTATCAAAAAAATCAGAAACCAGACACAGTGCACAGATCTGCGACTGGTGTTCAGAACAAGTTTTTACAAATCTTCTGCATCAGCATCAACCTGAGGAATATTCTTCTCTTCCTTTGGCTGTTCTGCCG
>CADBNP010000240.1 GCA_902796095.1 uncultured Aeromonadales bacterium
AAAAAGTCTTTCAGATATTGGCTGAACCTTTTTCCGCTTACCGTGTTAAAATTATCAGCAACAGAGAATCACCCGGCAGATCTTATTCTTATGCCGGATATTATTTCTGAAATGTTTTCCATTCTGAAGACAAATAGTTATTTTTTACAGATCGAATCTACAAGGAGCAGAATCAATGGCCATTACAGATAAAGGCGTATCTTTTTTAAAGGAATTTCGTGATTTCGCCATGAGAGGCAACATCCTCGACATGGCTATCGGTGTCGTAATCGGTGGTGCCTTCGGCAAGATAGTTTCCTCACTGGTATCGGATATAATCATGCCGATTGTGGGAAAAATCTGCGGGAATACCGATTTCAAGGATCTGGCATACACACTGCAGGAAAAAACAGACACGGCTGAAGCCATTGTCATCAGCTACGGTGCCTTCATTCAGACCGTTATTGATTTCATTATTATTGCCTTCGCAATTTTTCTATCAATGAAGCTGATCAACAACCTTAAAAAGGCAATCATCAAGGAAAACAAGGAAGAAGCCACCGCAGAGCCGCCTGCAGACATTCAGCTTCTTACAGAAATCAGAGATCTTCTGAAGGAAAACCAGAAGAAGTAATTTCTGATCGAACTGCGCAATTTCTACTCTGTCCCGGATTTACCGTCCGGAGTGCAGGATCAAGACTGAGGCGACCATTCGGTCGCCTCACGTACGGAAAATCTAACGGAAAAATAAGCTTCCCGAAGAAAAATCACCTCATGGAATGCTTCATAATTCGGGCCTTCTCTCTGTTCCAGTCCTCCTGCTTGAGAGAATCGCGCTTGTCATATTCCTTCTTGCCGTGAACCAGTGCAATTTCACACTTGATATGCCGTCCCTTCCAGTACAGAGCCAGAGGAACAACCGTATAACCCTTGCGCTTCGTCGCACCGATAAGTTTTGATATCTCACGTTCGTTAAGCAGCAGTTTCCTTGTCCTCTGATCATCACATACCACGTAGCTGCAGGCCACATCGAGAGGTGTTATAACTGTTCCGAACAGATAAAAAGCTCCGTCCTTCAATATAACGTAGCCGTCAGAAATATTTACACGACCTGCACGCAGCGACTTTACCTCCCAGCCCTGAAGGACAAGTCCGGCCTCAATCCGCTCATCTATAAAATAATCATGCTTTGCTTTTTTGTTAAGAGCTATTGTATTTGACTGCTCTTTTCTGGCTTTCTTGTTTCCTGCCATAATTTTTTCTCCACATTAATCATTATGATTTTACCTGCATTGATAGTGTCATTCAATAATCAAACCTTCATAAAATCAGGACTGACAAACCTGTCGGCTCTGTCTCAAAACCGGTTCTAAACTGAATCAGCCCTGTGCATCACATACAAGTCGCCGAAAACCTGCGGAACTCATGAATCTCCTACAGAAGTGCAATAAATTTGAAGCTTTTCAATTACTGAATGGACTAAATTCCATATACTTCTATGGGTCGGAATGTGGAAATGATTTGCATAAAGACAGATACGAACTGGCAAGGAAACCGGACTATGAATGATAAACTTGATACCGTAATTAAATATCTGGATGAAACACTGCTTGATAAAAAAATACAGGTTAGGCTTGCTGTAACCTGCCTGCTTGCAAAAGGTCATCTTCTTCTTGAAGATCTTCCGGGAATGGGAAAGACAACGCTGGCCGCAGCAATTTCAAAACTGCTTGGTCTCGAATACAAACGTGTACAGTTTACCTCCGACATGCTGCCTGCCGATCTGATCGGGACCTCTGTATTTGACAGCGCCTCCGGTGAATTCAACTTCAAAAAGGGACCTGTCTTCAGCCAGATCCTGCTGGCTGATGAAATCAACAGAGGAAGCTCAAGAACCCAGAGTGCACTGCTTGAAGCCATGGCAGAATACCAGGTTTCAGCAGACAAAATCACATATCAGCTGCCAAAACCTTTTTTTGTTATTGCCACCCAGAACCCGCAGGATCAGAGCGGAACATTTGTTCTTCCTGAATCGGAACTGGATCGTTTTACCATGCGTATTGAAATCGGATATCCGTCAAGAGAGGCAGAAAAAATGATGCTGACCGGCGGACAGAGAACGGAGCTTCAGTCAGTTCTCAGTACCGAGGAGCTGCTGGCAATACAGGCAGAAATAGAAAACACTCAGATTTCAGAGAATGCCATGAATTATCTTCTCGATCTGGTGGAGGCTACGCGTACATCCGGAAAAATTCCGAATCCACTTTCGCCAAGAGCGACAAAAGCGCTTTTGGCCTGTGCCAGAGCCTGGGCATATATCAAAAAGCGCGAATACGTTCTTCCGGATGATATTCAGGCGGTTTTCCCGTATGTAGCCGAGCACAGAATGAGAAGCGGCGTTGGAACTGTTGGAAGCGGAAACAGTCTGTCCCGCATGATAATCGACATGGTGGATCCGATAAAATAATGGCTTTTGACAAACTGCGCAAATTCATCTACAGACGCCTTAACGTTTATATGCACCGCGAAATGAAGGCGCCGCTGACAGTGGGATACGATCAGATCAGAATATATCCCACCGCCGTCGGGTTTCTGTATCTCGGGATCTGCTTTCTGCTGTTCATTCTCGGCATCAACTACCAGAACAACCTTATAATCATAATATGCTGTATTCTGCTGAGCGTAGTCCCATACGTTATTCTGGATACATATAAGAATATCAGATCCATCATACTTGAGCCTGTGGAAACAGATAATTACTTTGCAGGGCAGTCAGTACGGTTTAAACTCCATGTCACCTGCGATCACCCAAGGTTTGCAGTAAAGATAGCTCCAATGAAGGAGGACGGCATCGGTGAATTCAGGGACACCGTCAGCAGTGGCGAGGATATCGGCATTATTTTTCATCCTCAGCAGCGGGGGTGGCTTGAATCCGGTGCTTTTATAATCACATCCACATATCCGCTGGGGATCATATGCTCCCACATAGTCATAGATTTCCATCAGAAAAGTCTCATATACCCGAGACCTGTCACAGGGAAATACCAGCTGACTGAAAATGCATCATCAACAGGCTCAAAACTTGCCAGCAGCAGTACAGTAAGAGGAATGGATGAACTTTCGGGACTCAGACCATACCGGGAAGGTGAGCCTCCGTCCCTGATAGCATGGAAGCAGGTGGCAATGAACAGAGGGCTGATGTCAAAGGATTTCACTGCAACAGTTGATGAAAATCTGTATCTTGATTTCAACACCATCTCCGGAGGTGTCGAAGACAGAATTTCCATAATGACATATGCAGTGCTCCAGCTCAGTTCCTCCGGTCAGATCTTCGGCATGAAAATAGGCTCGGAAACTCTTGAGCCGGATCACGGAGAGGAGCATAAAGTCAGGGCTCTTACCATACTCGCCCTGTATGGAAAAAATAACGGCAGTTCTACGCTCTGATACGGCGGAAAACAAATCCCGGGAGATTGCGGATTATAAACATGACAGGACGCCACCATACCGGTGCGTAGACTAATGATTTTCCCGACATGAGTGCCTTCGCTGCTGTTTTCCCGACACTGTCGCAGTCGGCTGCCAGACGCATGTCACTGCGATCTGCGGTCATTCTGGTGGCAACAAGTCCGGGCTT
>CADBNP010000241.1 GCA_902796095.1 uncultured Aeromonadales bacterium
ATTCAACCAGCCTCTTGACAACTGGGATACATCTTCAGTTAAGGATATGTCCTTAATGTTTATGGACGCTCTTGCCTTCAACCAGGATCTCAGCGGCTGGAACACTGACTCATTAATCCTTATTACACACATGTTCTGCGGGGCCGTATCATTCAACAATGGAACAGAAAATAACGGTCTAAGTTCATGGAATCTGCCCCTGATCACAAATCCGCTCATGGCTGTATATTTTCTGACTGGAGCAATATCCTTCACACATCCCGAAACTGAAATACCGGAAATATGCAGAAAAGGACAGAGTTTACCAAACCGGAACTCCAGTAATGCAGATTTGTCCTTTTAAGTCCAGGAAATATTCAGACAGTATTCAAATCAGGATCAGTCATCTGAAGACAAAAAAACCGTGCGGCGAATCTGCTGCACGGAGAATTTACAGCGACAGTTTTCGCAACTGCCTGAATTAAAATGAATGTCAGCAGGCCTGACCGTTGGAAAGGTGCTTGATACGACGCTTAACCTCTTCCTGCTTTCCGGCATTAAACGGACGGGCATCAGGACTGCCCAGATATCCGCAGACTCTTCTGATCACAGAAACTCTGTCTGAATCATGACAGCCGCAGTTAGGACATACAAAACCCTTTGACGTGCACTCGAACTCGCCGGCATAGCCGCAGTTGTAGCATTCATCTATCGGCGTATTGGTGCCGTAGTAAGGAACCTTGTCGTAGGTATAATCCCACACGTCCTCAAGGGCCTCCACATTATTCTGCATATTAGGGTATTCACCGTAGCAGATAAAACCGCCGCTGGAAAGTGCCGGATACTCCTTCTCAAAATCAATCTTGGCATAAGGATCCACCTTCTTTTCCACATCAAGATGGAAACTGTTGGTGTAGTAGCCCTTGTCGGTAACACCCTCCACAATGCCGAACTCCTTGGAATCAAGCATGCAGAAGCGCTTGCAGAGATTCTCGGCCGGAGTTCCGTAAAGACTGAATCCGTAGCCGGTTTCCTCCTTCCATTCATCAACAGAATCTCTGAGAGCCTTGACTATATTGATCGCCTTTTTGCGAAGCTCCTCGCTGTCAAATACATGAACGTCAGTTCCATAAAGTGCATTGACCGCCTCGTGAACACCAATGTATCCAAGCGAAATGGAGGCCCGCCCGTTCTTGAATATATTGGCCACGCAGTCATCAGCCTTGAGTCTCACACCGCAGGCTCCCTCCATATAGAGTATCGGAGCAACTCTGGCTTTCACGCCGTTAAGTCTCTCGATACGGGACATGAGCGCCTTCTTGCAGAGATTCAGACGCTCGCCCAGGATCTTGTAGAACTTGGTCTCATCATGGTTTGCCTCAAGAGCAATACGCGGAAGATTAAGGCTGACCACACCGAGATTGTTGCGTCCGTCATGAATAAGTGTTCCGTTCTCCTCATATGGAGCAAGGAATGAGCGACATCCCATAGGATTCTTGAAAGATCCTGTGATCTTGACTACCTGATCGTAATTAAGAATATCCGGATACATTCTCTTGGAGGCACACTCAAGTGCGAGCTGCTTGATATCATAGTTAGGATCGCCAGGCTTTCTGTTGAGTCCCTCCTTGATGGAGAACGTCAGTTTAGGGAACACTGCAGTGCGGTGATTGCGACCGAGACCGGCAATACGGTTCTTGAGAATTGATTTCTGAATCAGTCTTGACTCCCAGGAGGTGCCGAGTCCGAAACCGAGAGTTACAAACGGCGTCTGACCGTTGGAGGTATGAAGAGTATTGATTTCATACTCGAGAGACTGAAAGGCATCAAAACACTCCTTTTCAGTGCGCGCACGGGCAAACTCGTCTGCCTGCGGAATATTCCACTCCTCGGCAATCTTCTGATATTTCATATAGCTCTTGGTCACATACGGAGCAAGAACCTCATCGCAGCGGTTGATAGTGGTTCCGCCGTAGATATGGCTGGCAACCTGGGCGATAATCTGGGCAGTGACAGCTGTTGCGGTACTGATGGACTTCGGAGATTCGATTTCGGCGTTGCCCATTCTGAAGCCGCGCTCAAGCATTCCGCCGACGTCAATCAGCATGCAGTTGAACATGGGGCAAAACGGAGAGTAATCCAGATCATGGAAGTGGATTTCACCTCTTTCATGAGCTCTGACAACATCCCGGGGAAGAATATCCTGCTTTGCGTAATGACGGGCAACAATACCAGCCAGAAGATCACGCTGTGTAGGAATAACCTTGCTGTCCTTGTTGGCATTTTCATTGAGAATTTCAGTATTGGACTGATTGATCAGACCTCTGATTTCCTTGCTGAGGCCGCCCTTCAGTTCACGCAGGCGATCACGCTCGTGACGGTATTCAATATACGCTCTGGCAAGTGTCTTGTACTTGCTTGACATAAGAATATCTTCCACGTGCTTCTGTATCTCGGAGATATCAACCTCTCGGCGGTTCTTCAGCAGGTTTTCAACCTCGGAGGCTGTTCTTCTGCAAAAAGCCTCATCCCTTACACCGACTGCATCGGCAGCCTTGGCAACCGCAATTTCTATACGTTCAGCATTAAAGGGTGTTTTTCCGCCATCACGCTTAATTACAACAAGACTCACTTATATCTTCTCCGTATCTATGCTCTGACAACATTACCGATTAATCATATTATTATATTTCAGTAATCAGAGTTCAAAATAAATCAAACAAAAAGCACCGGCAGCACCGATCCTTCCCCCTTGATCACCGTTCCCGCATCACAGAAAAATTCAGGCTGCATCAGACATCACAAATCTTAAAAATTTATCAGTTGACATCAGCAGTCATTTTCTGATAAACACAACGTATTGACACAAGAACAGTGCAAATCACTATATATTGTTAAGTATATACAAGCATATGAAGCTTGTAAACATAAAAAAATTTTTAGTTTTTCTTGATTTTTGCTCTCACATCACACAATGAGTCAAAAGTTCAGAACCCGTCTTGATCCGCAGAAAAACAATTTCAATTGATTAATTTTTGCCGGTTGGTATGATGAAACCGAAAAGATTAATCATGTTCTCCGGGACGCTGCCCATAAGACAGACTGATGTGCCAGGAACGTCAGAACAGATGAAAAAAGAGTTCTGAACCGGCACGAAGAAATGCATCACTCGAATCAAAAACAGAAAAAGGATCCAAATGAAAATCAAAGCTGCGCTTTTTGATCTGGACGGTACGCTCATTGACACCTGGACGGATCTCATGGGGGCATCCAACCATGTGCTGGCACTTCACGGCTTCGAAAACATGGATCCGGCAAAAGCCAGACTTCTGGCCACCGACGGCATAAAATCCATGCTCACCTCGGTGATGAAGGAAAAGATTGCTTCCCTTGACTTTGAACTGCTTAAAAAAGAATTTCTGGACTACTATCTGTCCAATATCAGAACCAGCTCTGAAATATTCGACGGTTTTAATCTTCTCCTGCCCTTCCTCAGAAACAGCGGGATCCGGTGGGGAATAGTGACAAACAAATTCAGATTTCTTACGGAGCCTCTGATAAAGAGTTTTCCTGAGCTTTCAGACTGTGCAGTGACCGTCTGCAATGATACCGTACCGGAAAAAAAGCCGCATCCCGCACCTCTGCTCTATGCACTCAACGCCCTTGGAATAACAGCAGAGCACGCTCTTTATGCAGGTGATCACATAAGAGACATCCAGTGCGGGAACAATGCCGGAGCTTATACCTGTGCCGCCGCATGGGGATATATCAGACCGGATGACGATCCAAAGCTCTGGAATGCCAGTTTCGTGGCAAAAAATCCCGCTGATATTATCAGTTTCATCTATGAAACAGGAAAGATGAGTTAAAAGAAGTTCCTTTAGTGCATTTGAATCAGCACTGTATCTGAACTGTATGCCAGCACTGAAACTGTCACTCGGAAACGAAAAAAACGGAAACAGGAAACCTCGGTGTTCAGTTTCTGCAGTCACAGTCCCTCGGGATGATGAAGGGCCAGCGGAGACTGCAGATCACACCGTATGCAGAAAATGGTCCGGATCAGAAAAATGGGAACAACAGAACGTACTGATCCTGTCGCTTCCCTGCAGACTGCACCGCACTACTTCTTTTTCCACCAGGCGTCGCTGCGATCAAACTCATAGATGATCTGATTGCTGCTGCCGCGCCACAGGAGCTTCCTGTCCTTCCGGGATTCAATAAACTTCCCGTCAATAAGCACATCCACAAGATCTGCAACCTTCTGCTGCTCGGGTGTAAGTTCCTGAATTGTGTATCCTGTCCAGAGCCAGACGTCCTTTTCCGGCGGGCATTCATTTCTCACACGCATCAGGAGCTGATAAACCGTCTCCACATTGGCAGGATGAAGCGGATCTCCGCCGGTCAGACTGAGTCCGCGGCGCCGCACTCTTGTATCGCACAAATCGGAAATAATCTTGTCCGCAACCTCATCTGTAAAAGGAAAACCTGCATCAAGAGGCCATGTGGCCTGATTGTAGCAGCCCTTGCACGCATGCTCGCACCCGCTTACAAAAAGTGTGCATCTGGTGCCTTTTCCATTTACAACATCTATTTCAAAATATTTAAAGTAATTCACTCGGAACCCCGCGGTAGATATTTCCTTAACAGAACAGCTGCCTTGAATTATAAAGCAGGAGAAAAATTTTTTCAGCAGAGAACGGACGTTGTATCCTGTGCAGAAGTCAGTTCCCAGCATCTGCCACTGCATCACCCTGCAGCAATTCACGGTCAGGAAACTGTCATAAGCATGTTCCGAAGCTCTGCAATCTCGTCTCTCACCTCTGCAGCTCTTTCAAACTCAAGATTTCTGGCCAATTCCTTCATCTTCTGCTCCTTTTCCTTAATCAGACTTTCTATCTCATTCGGAGCAAGAACTGTCTCAGGTTTTTTCTCGGTCGATGCTGCATTCTTCACTCTGGAGTTTTTCCCTTTTGTTCCCTTCTTTGACTTTTTCTCCCCGTCCGGATCTGTATTAAGAATATCCTCAACACTTTTGACAATCTGTTTCGGAACAATACCGTTTTTCCTGTTATACTCCTCCTGTTTCTTTCGCCGCCTTGCGGTTTCATCAATTGCAGTCTGCATGGACTTTGTTGTGCTGTCAGCATAAAGAATAGCCTTTCCGTTGATATTGCGGGCGGCCCGGCCGATGGTCTGAATGAGAGATCTGCCGGATCGGAGAAAACCCTCCTTGTCGGCATCCATAATCGCCACCAGTGATACCTCCGGAATATCAAGTCCCTCTCTTAAAAGATTGATTCCAACAAGAACATCAATCGTTCCAGTCCTTAAATCGTTGATAATCTCAACTCTTTCCACAGTCTTTACTTCAGAATGAAGATAACGGACCTTTACTCCGTTTTCATGAAGAAAATCAGTCAGTTCCTCCGCCATTCGCTTGGTCAGGGTTGTGATGAGGATCCTCTCACCTCTTGCTGTGACAGCCCTGATTTCACTCATCACATCATCCACCTGGGTCTGGGCGGGACGAACCTCCACCACCGGATCAAGCAGTCCGGTTGGCCGGACAACCTGCTCCACAACAATACCCTGTGACTGCTCCAGTTCGTAGTCTGCCGGAGTTGCAGAAACATAAATCGTCTGAGGAGCTATTTTGGAAAACTCATCAAAGGTCAGAGGTCTGTTGTCCAGAGCTGAAGGAAGTCTGAAGCCGTAGTTTACAAGGTTCAGTTTGCGTGAACGATCTCCCAGGTACATGGCTCCGATCTGGGGAACAGTTACATGGGATTCGTCTATAAACATCAGGCTGTCATCCGGCATATAATCCAGAAGACACGGCGGAGCACTGCCCGGCTTTCTGCCGGATAAATACCTGGAATAATTTTCAATGCCCTTGCATGTCCCTATTTCCAGGATCATCTCGATATCGTAGTTTGTCCTCTGGGTAATGCGCTGTTCCTCCACCAGTTTGTTTTCGTCAATAAATTCCCTGCGTCTTATCTGCAGATCATCCTTGATCTGCTCCACGGCTCCTGCAAGAGTATCCTGGGTAGTCACATAGTGAGTTTTTGGAAAAACAACATAAGAATCCAGATTTCCAATCTTTTTATTGATAAGCGGGTCAAACATGTAAAGTTTTTCGATCTCGTCATCAAACAGTTCAACTCTGAGAACCAGCTGATCCGAACTGGAAGGAAAAATATCCACCACGTCGCCTCTCACCCGGAAGGTTCCACGGGAAAGATCAAAATCATCCCGCTGGTACTGCATTGATACAAGAGATCTGAGAAGCGTGCGCTGGGACATTTTCTGACCGACTTTAAGGGGGAGCATCATTTTGAGCTCCTGCATCGGATCACCGAGACCGTAGATGGCAGAAACCGTTGCAACAATAATCACATCATTGCGAAGCAGAAGAGAACGGGTGGCTGAAAGCCGCATCTGCTCTATATGTTCGTTCAGGGCTGAGTCCTTTTCGATATAGGTATCAGTTGTCGGTATGTATGCCTCCGGTATGTAGTAGTCATAAAAGGAGACAAAATACTCAACAGCATTGTAAGGAAAAAATGATTTCATTTCCCCGTACAGCTGTGCCGCCAGAGTTTTATTGTGAGCCATGATGATGGCAGGCCGGTTTACGCTGGCTATAACATTTGCCATGGTAAAGGTTTTTCCGGAACCGGTTACCCCGAGAAGCGTCTGATGATCAACACCGCTTCTGATATTATCAACCAGTTCCCTTATGGCCTCCGGCTGATCTCCGGACGGCCTGTAGGAAGATACAAGCTGAAATTTGTTGTCAAAGACATGATTATAATTTTCCAGCAGAGACTGGAAATCTTCGTCACTGAAAAGAGATTTTTTTTCAACACTGTCCATATCGAACTTTAATCTGGCACAACAAAACAATCCGCCACTATCCCGGCAGAAACCGCCGCAGCATTTAACAGAATGTGCATACGAAAAACAAAACAGGCTGACTTAAATGTGCAACCGGAATTGCATACCACGCTGACACCGGAACATGATACTCACGTTCAAATTCCCGAAAAATGCTGCTTCCCGGTAAAACCGTTTCATAATCACATTACAGCAGGACGTCATGCGGCCGACCCATAGTGTAGAAATGGCTGCCAGCCACGTAATGAACAGTGCTGAGAGATGGATCCGCCTGCTCGAAGATCCAGTGACCATCCCGAAAGACACGCTCATCAGCCCAGGCACCAAGACACTCGCCGATAAACAAATCATAAGTCTTCTGATTATGCTCTTCAGGCACAAGTTTAAAAATCATATAGGCGGCACAACCCCGCATGAAAGGTATGTCGTAGCCAGGAAACCTGAAAATCTCAGCTCCGCTTTTTTCCACCTTGTCCTTCTCATCGTTTTTACTGATCGTACCAAGGTACATCATCTCCTTTGCTACTGATACAGTCGGAAGAGAAATGCCGAAAAAACCGCTCTTCTCGATCAGAGGACGGGTAAAATGAGACTTGTCGATAACGGCAGTAACCTTGAAGGGTAACAGATCCAGTGGACAAATCCAGGCTGCCGGCATCAAATCCTCAACTCCGTCATGAACAGCAGAAACAATGCCTGTGGCACCTATATTAAGCAAACGATAAGACTTGTCAGGTTGAACTTCTTTCAGAAAATCTACAGTCTGAACCATATAAAACTCCATTGAAAACAACAAAATAACAACAATCTGTTAACAAAATCCGTCAACAGTCTGCAAAAAAAACAGAATTCCGGCAGATGCTGAACTGACAGAAACAATAACATTAAAATAAATCATCCGTGAAACTCAGCAAAACCGGTCAGAATGTACAAAACTCAAACATTTTCTGTTTTGAAAAAATGATAAAACTCAAGGCAAAACTATAATAAAACCATATAGTTAAAACAGTTTCTTCCATAAGTCTCGACCGTAAAACAGACTGCGATCTGCTGTTTCACAAATTTCTGTCATCACAAAATTTATTAACACTATTTGTTGATAACCCTGATGAAAAACTGTTAAACAGATCAAATTTTTACCCTATTTTCATGCTGAAAATCATCTTTTCAGGTGCCAGAACCGGAAAGAAGGATCGGATGATACGCAAGGAAAAATCAGCTCAAAGTTCTGCCCCTTTTGCCGAAATTTTCCAACTGATGAAACACTTTCACACATTTCCCTGCTTGCTGAAATCATCCGTCAGCAAACTTCTGCCGAACTGCCAGTGCTGGATGAACACCGGCGTGATTCAGGAAACAAAAATCTGCTACTGCCTATTTTATTTCAAACTGACAAAAGGATCTGAGATGAATTTCAAGACATGGGCAGAATCTAAAATCCCCTATGTAATATGCAGATATGGCAATCAGTTCAGAAAACCACCGTATGAGATTCTGCTTTTTGCTCAATTTGTGATCAGATTTACATCAGAAACGTGATTAAAATTCAGTCGGTGCTCGTGAGCGAAATTGTTATCTTTTTCTGTTTCTCTTTGCCACGTCTGATTTTCTAAAAACAAATAACAGAAACTGTTAATAAATATGTCAATAACTTTAAAA
>CADBNP010000242.1 GCA_902796095.1 uncultured Aeromonadales bacterium
GGAGCAATTGGTTCAAAACTTCTGTCTAACTTTGTGGAGATGCAGCTGTGATCATACCGGCAATAGATCTGATAAACGGAAAGGTAGTAAGACTTTTCCAGGGGGATTACGCCCAGAAAACCGAATATACCTGGTCACCTCAGGAAAGATATGATCTGTATGTGAAGGAAGGTGCACAGCAGCTTCATCTGGTAGATCTGGACGGAGCAAAGGACACATCGAAGCGTCAGCTTGATGTAATAAGATCCCTTATCAAAAATACACCCGTGCCGGTTCAGATCGGCGGCGGAATCCGCACTGAAAATGATGTGAAGGATCTCCTCCAGGCAGGTGCAAACCGAGTTGTAATCGGCTCCACGGCCGTCAAATCACCGGAAACTGTAGGCAGCTGGATGAAAAAATACGGTTCGGAGCATATAGTTCTGGCACTGGACGTCAACGTTATCGGCGGCAGAAAATATATTGCGGTTTCCGGCTGGCAGAAAGACAGCGGAGTGACCATAGAGGAAATTATCGAAAAGTACAGGGAATACAGTCTTAAGCATGTGCTGTGCACTGACATCAGCAAGGACGGAACGCTGAAGGGATCCAACGTGGAACTGTACAGAGAGCTTTCTTCAAACTTTCCTGAAATCAGTTTCCAGGCATCGGGCGGCATAGGTTCGCTTGCCGATGTGGAGGCTCTCAGAGGTACAGGAGTCGGCGGAGTGATCATCGGACGATCTCTGCTGGAAGGAAAATTAACTGTTAAGGAAGCTATCGAATGCTGGCAAAAAGAATAATTCCGTGCCTTGATGTACGTGACGGAGTGGTAGTCAAGGGAGTACAGTTCAGAAACCACGAGGTTATGGGAGATATCGTGGCTCTGGCAAAGCGTTACTCCGATCAGGGTGCCGATGAACTTGTATTTTACGATATCACCGCATCATCTGACGAACGTGTAGTGGACAAGAGCTGGGTAAGAAAAGTGGCCGAGGTCATAGATATCCCGTTCTGCGTGGCCGGAGGCATCAAAAGCGTCGAGGATGCAAGAAGGATCCTGGAATACGGAGCTGACAAGGTTTCCATCAATTCGCCCGCCCTGGCTGATCCTGATCTCATCTCAAGACTGGCCGATCGTTTCGGTGTACAGTGCGTGGTTGTAGGCATTGATTCATACTATGACAGAGATCTGAACCGCTACTGCGTAAAACAGTACACAGGAGTAGAAAGCAAAACCTGCACAACTTCATGGAGTACACCGGACTGGATTGAGGAGGTTCAGAAGCGGGGGGCCGGTGAAATAGTTCTTAACATGATGAATCAGGACGGCATGAGAAAAGGCTATGACATCGAGCAGCTCAGTCTTGTAAGACCTCTGACACGGATACCTCTTATTGCTTCAGGCGGTGCCGGTGCCCCGGAGCATTTCAGAGATGCGTTCCTTAAAGCCGATGTGGACGGCGCTCTTGCAGCATCAGTATTCCACAAGGGGATTATAGCCATACCTGATCTGAAAACATATCTGAGAGATGAAGGAGTACCAATCCGTGACTAACAAATACAATTTAGATCCTGAACTTCTTGACTGGGAGAAGGTCGGCGGAATGATGCCGGTCATCGTGCAGAACTGCCGCTCGGGGAAGGTTCTTATGTTTGCCTACATGAACAGGGAGGCTCTGGAAAAAACCATTGAGACGGGGCTTGCAACCTTTTACAGCAGAACAAAGCAGCGTCTGTGGACAAAGGGCGAGGAATCCAGGCACTACCTTCATGTCATAGCCATGACCACAGACTGCGACAGTGACACCATTCTTCTCACTGCAGATCCGGAAGGTCCTACCTGCCACAACGGTACGGAAAGCTGCTTCGACACACAGCCGGAGCTCCCGCTTGGTTTTCTGGCGGAGCTGGAGGCTCTTGTGGAGTCAAGAAAAGATGCGGATCCGGAAAAAAGCTATACTGCCAAACTGTTCCATAACGGTACTGCAAGAATTGCCAAAAAGGTGGGAGAGGAAGCTATTGAGACCGCTCTTGCAGCAGTATCCGCTGACAGGGAGGAGTTTATCGGAGAAGCGGCAGATCTGCTGTTTCACCTCACAGTGCTGCTCAGTTCTAAAAATGTCAGATACAGCGATGTGATGAGCTGTCTGAACAAAAGACATTCCAACTTCAGTCAGTACAAAATTGAGCATGCGATAAAAAAATCAAAGACCTGCTGATCTCTGATTTATACCGCTGATTTGTACTGAAATACCTGTCCTCCCCTGCCTTCAGACAGGGGATTCCATCATATGACCGACAATACGGTTCAAACTCCACAAAACTATGCGGCTGTGCCCTGGTCTGATTTGCCGTCATTGAGAGAGTTGAAACCAGTCTCCGTCGGTAAGAAAAAATATACCTGATTTTATGCCTTATATAATGTCCACGCTCTGAAGGACGTGGTTTTACGGCACGGTCAGATAAAACTGAGCACAGCAAAAGGATCCTGTTACTTCCTGTCCTTCTCTCCTCTGATAATCTCAGAAAACTTTCCTTCAGTCAGGAGAGCCTTTCTGAGTTCTGAAAGAGTAAGTACCCTCCTGTTAAGATCCATCGGCCTCACAGCCTTGATCGACATGTAACCGAGACGGGTGGAGTATATTCCTGCAGCAATACCCTGCCCCAGTGCCGAACTTATTTTCCCTGCCATTCCGGCCCCCAGGACATCAGTCACCGCATCAGTGGCCAGATCTGCCATTCCGATATAAACGATATTTCTGGCAACCCGGCGGTACAGATTCATTCTGCCCCATATTCCGCACCTCAGTCCGTACACTTCGGAAATCTCCCTGATCATTCTTATTGATCTTGCCAGAGTAAATAGCATGTCAAGCCATGCCATGGGACTCAGTGCCACAACAATCCCGTTTTCTCTTGATCTTCTGATAATGATTTTCCTTGCCTTCTCGTCCTGGGAGCGAAGAATTTCACTTTCATAAAGAGCAAAAACCTCCTCCGGAGAAAAATGCTCACTGATCTTGCTTTTAAAGCTCTCGTACTGTCTGCTTTTATTCATCCCGCTGTCTTCAGCCATTTCCTCACAAAGCAGGATTGCATCCTTTCCTGTGCCGGATGCAACCGTCTGTCTGATCTGCTCGCGTCTTTCATCAGATCTTTTAAGAAACAGTACAGAACGAAGTTCCCTCCATACAGACCATGATGCCATAACAAGCAGAACACTCATAACTGCTGACGAAAGAAAACCCACAGCTGTATTCTGTGCAAAGGCCTCTGATATGAAATAATAGCACTGCAGACCGCCGAGACCTGTGATCAGCAGGATCACCCACAGTACAGGACTTGTCCAGAATTTAGTGTTCTCCGGTTTTTCCTCCGACTCATCATCCAGATCGATTGAAGTTGCCACATCATCAGTATTCATAACTGCAGGAGTCATCTCAACCTTTGAATCTTCAAGAACAAATCCCGCCTTCAGCGTTTCTGATGACGTTTCCGGCTTCTGAAGTTCTTCCTCGAGAACAAAGCCCTTACGCATATTGTCGCTGTCACTCATAATTTATCTCCGAGAAGATACTCAAGCAGTACATCCAGATTAAGCTGAGGCACTGGCTGATCCGGTTTGAATCTTAAAGGTCTCAGTCTGGAAAGCATCCCTGCAGGATCAAAATATTTCTGGAAAAAATCCATATTCTCCCTGGTCCACACATCCGGAACACTGCCCGGGAAAAACGGTGCTTCACCGGGGTTGTCTGTTTTCAGCACCTGCTGCTCCTCTCCTGACTTCAGTTTTACCGTCATGCAGTCTGTGGCTCTTATGGCAGACAGAACCAGATATTCACAGTGGGCACCCTCCGCTCTGACCACACCGACCGCCTGGGAAACCATGGATTTAAGCAGAGAAAGCATATGCTGATGCTCGTCATAGGTGATCCGATCACATTTCGAGGCAGCAAAAACAACACGATCGATTTTTGGAGAAAACAGCCTGTTCCACCAGGTACTGTTGCCGTAATTAAAGTTCTGAAGCAGGATCTGAAAAGTATCATTGATATCCATGAAAGTTTCCCGTCCGCCCTTCAGTGCCTGAATACAGTCTATAATTACAATCTGACGATCAATTTTTGAAAAGCATTCCCGGTAGAATTTTCTTACCACCTGCTCGCGGTAGGCCTCATAACGGCTCTCCAATACAGCGTAAAGACTGTCACTTTCACAGGTACCGGGATGTTCCCAGATCCATGGCAGAAACTGAAGAACTGGAGCCCCCTCCAGATGTCCGGGAAGAACAAAGCGACCGGGAAGAACAAAGGCAAGACCGCAGTTCTTGCAGGCTCTGAGCCACCCGGTGTAAAGAGAAACAACCCGGGCAAGATAACCATCGTCCACCGCACCTTTCGGATCCAGTTTTTCGCCGGCACTGATCCAGTCATCCGGACATGCAACTTCTCTTACCTTGACGATCTGATCTCTGATCCTTGAACTGAACTCCTCGTACGAAAGATTAAGAAGAGTCAGATCCAGCAGCCATTCACCGGGATAATCCCAGATATCAATGAACAGTCGTCTCTGTTCTCCTCTTCTCAGCCACCTGTTGTCCCTGTAGCGCAGCTCCAGTCTTATTTCGCTTACTCCGTCGGTAGGCTCCGGCCATTTCGGAGGATCTGAAAAAAGGGCATCCATTGCCTGGCGATAGGGAAAGGCGGCAACGGAAAGATCCCGGGGCTGAGCTATGCCACCGTAACTCATATCTGATTCCTCATAGGTCTGAAACCTTGGAAGAAGAACATTAAGATTAGCCTCTCCGAAATGAGATACTGTGTTGACAAGAGAAGTGATGAGAGCTGTTTTCCCTCCGCGTGACAGACCGGTTATTCCTATCCTTATTTCACGATCCAGCAGAAGATTGCGTCCCCTCTCTGCCGCCCTTATAATATTTTTAAACAGATCCATAACAAAACCTTCCGGGAAATAACAAAAAGTGAAATTTCACACTTCTGAAATGTTAAAAATCATTGCGACCGACCCTGTCACAACACATTAGTTAAAAAGATTCTGAAATCTGTTTTCAGACCTGCCGACCGGATTTTTAAAAACAGACAAATTTGCTGATTTTTACTGATTTACAGGCGGAATAACTAATCCGAAAAAACACTTTTAACAGCATCGCCGGCCCGTCTGAAACCGTTGGCTGTAGTATTGAAAAAGGATCTGACAAACCCCTGCTGTTTTTTTCCTGTATGACGACCGGGACTTTTTCTGCGGGCTGAAGCGCTGCTTTTCCTGTCGGTCAGACTCACCTTAAGAATATTTTGCCTCGTCTCTTTTATTTTTGCTTCATGCTCTTCAGCATATTCCTTTGCAGCGACAATGATATCCCCGCCGTCATATTTTCTGATGATTTCCTCAATCTCCTTAGCCTTCATTTCCGCATCTTCAGATCCGAGAGCGGCGGCAAGCAACTCCTTTCCGAAAAAACGGGTTATAATTTCACTGTGATCGTCATCAGAATCCAGCAGATCCTCAAGTTCATCAGGAGTATATTCTACAGATTCCGGAAGAAGTCTCGATACCGAGAGATCCCACGCCGTCTCATGGATAATTCTGGCATCACCCATGATATAGCCGAACCGGACTATCATGGCAAGAAACACATTGTCGAGTCTTGACACGCTGCGCCTTGCAATATTCTTGTACCAGGCATATCCCACCTTGGAATAGTAGTCAGCCTCAAGCACATTCTGGGTTCCTCCCCATCCATGATCAAGAAGCACGGCATAAAGAAGAGCGAATTCACGTTCCGGCCTGACATCGGAGGTACTGTCCATGAGTTTGTATGCTCGCTTCAGATCCGGGTACTCTGCACCTTTGCCGAGAGCAAGGAAAGTGGCCAGCACCCATTTCGCCTCCGCATAGTTTCTTTCTCCGGCCTGTTCAGCCCAGGCAAGTGCCGATTCATGATTTGCTGGCCTGCTTTTTATTGAAAACTGATCCGGATAGGCGGTAACGGCAGCATATAGAATTTCACATATGGCACTTTCATCATTTCCGACATAACTGCACATTCTGAGATTTGTATCCACCTCGGGCATAAAAGGACCGCCGGGAGAATTCAGGGCACGAACCGCCAGTTTGTAATAAGCTACTGAATCCGCAGGATTGTCCATAAGAATTCTTTCACATCCGGCCGCACATCTGGTGTCACAGCTTTCATAGGGCTTACTGTGACAGACACTCAGATCAATACTGTCACTGTGCAGACCGTAGATCTGCTGTGCCGGCATAAGCATGAGAAAGCCTGCTGATAAAGAAAAAAGCCTCAATGTTAGTTTCCGCACTGTTCTTCCGCCTCAAGCAACTTCGATTTATCCCATCCCAAAACTATTTGATTCTTCAGCTCCGCCGCCTCCGTATTGCCGAGAACCACGGCAAAGTCATACCAGCAGTAGGCATCAACTGAACCGGAACCTTCTCTTTTTTCAGTAAGTTTTCCGATATAGAGAGCTGCGGCGGAGCTTCCCAGTCTTGCGGCCCTTTTTATCTCCGACAGATCCCCCGGACTGCCGCTTTTCTCATATGATTTTCTGGCAACTGTAAAAACCGCCTCGGGATACTTAAGTTCAGCAGCACGTCTGTACCAGTAGTCAGGATCCTTTTCCCTTACCGCAGGATCTGCAATTCTGCCGCTCTCAAGAAGTCTTCCCATATTAAACATTCCCTCGGCACTTCCTCCGGAAGCAGCCTTTTCAGACCAGAAAAAGGATCTGTTGAAATCCTGCTTCACACCGTCGCCGCAGTAGTACAGTGACGCAAGAGAATTCATGGCGGCGACGCTGTTATGCTCTGCCGCCCTGCTGTACCAGAAAAAAGCCTTTTCATAATCCTGCTTTCCGCCGATACCGCTGTCATACATCAGACCGAGTTCCTGCATGGCTTCAGTGTAGCCTCCCTGTGCTGCCTTCTGCATCAGAACTCTTGCCTTTGGAAGATTGCGATCCGTGCCCTTTCCTCTTGAATACATCCAGGCAACATCATAAAGAGCCTCTGGATCGTCAATTCCGGAGCATGACACAAAGGCCTCGTCAAACTTTTTATCAAGAAAGTCCGCATAGCATCTGCCGGGATTTCTGTCATTTACGTGCTCATCCCGGTCATCACCGGATCCGAAAAACAGAGAGCATCCGGAAAGCATAACAGCAGCCAGTGCAGCCAGGAGCCTAATCATCGTCATTCTCCGTAAACTTTCTTAAAAGTTCGTCAGCACTGCGTCTTTCCCTTTCCTTCATGCTGTTTCTGATCTTAAGGATTTCACCGCTGTACCTGGAGGTGTTCAGTTTTTTGCTGAGCATGCTCAGAACCACATATGTCCTGTGATCCTGATTATAGCAAACATTCCCCGGCAGAAACCGGGACGCACCCTGATTTATCTCATCCAAAGTCTGTGCAGACAGCACCGCCTTATAGTAATAGCTGCAGGCAAATGTCATGTCTGTTGTGACCAGATCACCTCTGGCATAGATATCAGCTATCATCAGGCTGCACTCGGTGTTGTTGTTATCTGATCCGTCATGAAGCAGTGCCAGCGCCCGATCCAGATTCTTCTCCCTTCCGTTTCCGCTGAGATAGCATCCTGCAAGAATGGCATTGGCGTCAGTTATGGAGTAATTTACCGCCTCCTCCGCCAGATCGCATCCCTTTGCCGGATCCTTTGAAGTTCCCTGACCGCTAATATAGGCAGCCGCGACCTTGAGCTGCGCCCCCATATTTCCGGTCTCCATGGACTTCAGATAGTAGTGAAATGCCTTTTCCGGACTGTATTCAGGAGAATTTCTCTCATAGAGAGCTCCAAGGTTGAAAAGAGCTCCTGTGTCACCGAGATCCGCAGCATCAAGATACCACTCCATTGCCTTTTCAATATCATAAAGAGGAAGATCCTCATCTGAATAGATCTGACCAAGCAGAAACGAAACCTCGCTGCTCTGATTTCTGGAATAGGAATTCAGAAGGATCTGCTCACCCTTCACCGCATCCTTCGGTCTGCCGCGACCGTTGACATGGCACAAAGCCAGATTAAACTGGAAGGGATAATCAGAACTGTCGGAAAACTTTTCAAATATGTCGCAGGCCTCCCTGTACTTTCCGATGCGTTCGTAATAGGAGGACAGAGTCCAGGCTGCAGGTGACGATCCCTTTTCCATGGCCAGCGTAAGATACTTGCGGCCAAGCGCCTCATCCCGATCAATCAGTTCCCTCAGACCGAGCATATAGAGTTCTCCAAGTCTGAAGAGACAGTCCTGGATACCAAGGCGCGCACCCACCGTAATCCACCGCACCAGCTCCCGATCATTTCTGGTTCCTGACTGATCATCGGAATAGATCTCAATAAGCTTCTGAATGGAGGCTATGTCTCCGTCCTGTGCAGCCTTCTCCACATACCGGATAAGAGAGCGTCCGTCTCCGTCATGAATCTCCCACAGACATCTTGCCAGATCAGTAGATGCGTTTTTCATTTCCCTGCTGACGGCAGTCCTGTACAGTTCACAGGCTCTGAAAAGATCCTTTTCGGTTCCGAAACCATTCTCGTACATTCTGCCGAGAGGCTGCAGAGCCCTCGGCTCTCCGGCTGAAACGGCAGAGGTAAAATACCTGAAGGCCTGGGAATAATTCCGCGGTTCCATCTGCATGTAGATATTCCCCAGCTGGAGATATCCCGCGGACGGCTGTCTTTCAAGAGTCATTTCAGCGCACTTCTTCGCTTTTTCCAGCTGACCGGCGGCAAGATAAATGGAGAACAGTCTTCCAAGAGCCTGCAGATTCCCGGCATCAGCCGCCTGTTTCAGATATTTTTCAGCCGCAGCAACATCCCTTGGTACACTGAATCCCCGGCTGTAAATTGAATAAAGAAGAAATCCAGCCTCGCTGCTCCCCTCCTCAAAGGCTTTTTTAAGTTCGGAAAGAGCTTCGGAATTTCCGTGACTGAGATCATCGTATGCCAGCAGTGCTCTGCACTCCGGAGAGCCGTTCTTTTCAACACCCTCACTGCAGATGCTTCTGAATCTGTCCCTGTCTCCCTTCTCCAGATAAAGATCTGCAAGAACATGATACTGGCGGAGAGTCCCACGGCTTCTGGCCAGGTTGAACATTCCAAGGGCAAGATCCGGATCTCTCGCAAGATGACCACCCCTGAGATACTCCCCGGCAAGAAACTCGTAGCTTCTACCGTCATCCGTTCCTGCCAGCAGCACCAGATAATCCGCATTTTTCGCCGGATCTGGAGGAAGATGCCGGAAGTATATTTCCGCAGCCATGACGCATCCCTCCGTATATCCGCGTCTGCATGCATCCAGAAGATACTTCTCCCCCCTGAGCCAGTTTCCCTCGGTATTGGAGGAACCTGCTGAGATGACCCTCCTGCCCAGTTCGATTTCAGCCCGGTGATATCCAAGCACCAGCGACTTCTCCAGCAGAGCAGGATCATCAAGCAGGAGTCCGAGACGGAAATAAGCCTCGCCGCTGCAGTTTACACATTTTTCAATTGCGGTACGGTATCTGCTCTCAGCCTCCTTCCTGTATCCCTGCTCCTCCGCTATCAGTCCGAGTTTGATGTAAGACGCCGGTTCTCCTGACTTTTTGTAGTGCTTTGACGCCTTTTTAAGATTTTTTTCAGTACCGTATCCTGTGCGGTAGCATTCACCCAGCAGATAATCGGCACCGAAGGATCTGGAATTTTCAAGAAGAAGCCGGAAATCTCTCTGTGCAGCGGGAGAGCCATCGACAGGATTCTGCTGATAGTGTCTCAACACTTCAGATATAACCGCAGGCTGGTATCCCTGATCCGCCGCCAGATGATTGTAGAAATTTGAAAGTCTCGGATCTCTGCCGCCGCAGATACCGTCATAATAAATCTGCCCCAGGATATAGGCAGCCACCGGGCTTCCCTCCTGTGCAGCCCGCTGATACATGGCCACGGAGTTCTGACAGTTCTTCTCCACACCGTTTCCGTGGAGATACATGTGACCGAGAGCTTCATGAACTCCGGCGGAATCTGAAGAAGTCTGAATTTTCTGACACTCAATCGCCGCCTGAACGTAATCCCTGGCTTTAAATTTTTCAAGACAGTCCGACTCGCCCGCCGAAGCAGATCCGGCCGGCAGAAGCAATACGGATAAAATAGTCAGACGAAAAACGGATCCGGAGGCCATCAGCTTCTTACAACAACGTAACCAATCAGAAGAAGAAAAGAAACAAGAGCCAGAAACTTCAGAATTCCGGCTTTGCCTATTTTTTTACGGGACAGAGATTTTCCGCCGTTTTTCAGCAGTGCCCGGAGAAGCTGATAATTGGCATTTTCAATGCCTTCTCTGCTCTCAAAGGCGTAAGCAGCATTCAGCTTTTCATCGGAAATTGCAAATCCAGCTATATCACTGAAATTGACGTCTGCCTTCAGGGATACAATGACAAAACGGAAGCACTCCATGAAAGCTTCCTGGCTCTGACTGACAAGCATATCATCCATCAGTTTCAGCAGCTGACCTCCCTTTGCACAGTTCTTCTTCTCATGACTGAAACGGGCGAGATCACGGCTGTGCTGCCACATGATCTGGCAGTCCTCCAGCGGAGACTGGCGGTTCATAAGCTGAACGTAATAGGCAAAATCAAGACAGGCAAGGAGAAAGGCTGCATGACCGTCACCGTCAACGAATTTTGCCGCCACCTCGTCAAGCCTCATAACACTGTCGCTGCCGATATCAGTCATCCGTCCGCTCCATGAAAAAGTTAAAATACGCTGCAAAGAAGTCCGCGGCTGCAGCACGTGAAACACAGAGCAGCCATAGTTTATTTTACCTTTTTTTGAGTCTAAAGTCCCGAAACAAAAGGACATAATTGAACCGGATAACAGAGTCTCCGATCCAGCTCATCTTCAGTGACGGCAGCAGCCGATATCCCGCTGATCTATGGTAGTTAACACGTCTTTTGTGCTAAAATTCAGATAGAAGAAGGAAAACAGGGCTGATTCCGCCCGATCCGGTTCCTTGAAACTTTTTTTATTCTTCCGGCACAGTCCGGACTAAACAATCGGGATTGAAATGCATAACAACAATGATACAGATGATTTAAGAATCAAAAATATTCAGGTAGTACTTCCTCCGGTAGCCATCAGGGAAAAGTATCCTCTCACAGACAGGGCCCGCCAGACCGTTATTGAAGCACGCCGCGATATTGAAAATATCCTCGACAGCAAGGATGACAGACTGCTGGTTGTAACAGGTCCGTGCTCCATACACGATCCGAAATCGGCTCTTGAATACGCCACCAAGCTTTCAGATCTCAGAGAAAGATTCAGGGACACTCTGCACATAGTGATGAGAATGTATTTCGAAAAGCCCCGCACAACAGTAGGCTGGAAGGGACTGATCAACGATCCGTATCTGGATCAGTCCTTTGATATCAACGACGGTCTCCGCATCGGCAGAAAACTCATGCTGGACGTAAACAATCTTGGCGTTCCTGCTGCGGTTGAATTTCTTGATATCCTCTCGCCTCAGTATTTCGACGAACTCATAACCTGGGGTGCCATCGGAGCACGCACCACCGAATCCCAGCTGCACAGAGAAATGGCCTCCGGTCTTTCCTGTCCTGTAGGATTTAAGAACAACACCGACGGCTCGGTCAAGATTGCCATTGACGCAATCCAGGCTGCCAAGGCGGAGCACTCGTTCCTGTCTGTCACCAAATTCGGACACAGTGCGATTTTCCGCACCGCCGGCAACAACTACTGCCATCTGATCCTCAGAGGCGGCAAGACTCCTAACTACAATCACGATTCCATTGCCGCCGCGGATGCCGCTCTGGCAAAGGCAAATCTTCCGCAGAAGGTGATGGTTGATTTCAGTCATGCAAACAGCTGCAAACAGTTCAAGAAGCAGATGGACGTGTGCAGGGACGTATGCAGCCAGATCGCAGCAGGAGACAGCACCATATTCGGTGTAATGATCGAAAGTCATCTCTGTGAAGGACGTCAGGACTGCAATGATCCTAAGGTTCTGAAATACGGCCAGAGCATCACAGATGCCTGCATCGGCTGGGAAGATACCGTGGAGGCTATCACCATGCTCTCCCAGGCTGTCGAGCAGCGCAGAAAGGCTATTTAATCCGAAGATTAAGGACATTGGCTCCGGTAAAGCCGGAGCATGCAAGAACAAACTTATTAAGGACAAAATAAAAATGGGACGTTATTCACTCGAAAAGGACAAGATCAAGATTCTGCTTCTTGAAGGAGTTGCTCAAAGTTCTGTTGAGGAATTCAACAAGGCCGGATACAACAATGTCGAATACATCAAAGGTGCACTGGATAAAGATGAACTGCTGGAAAAAATAAAGGACGTACACTTCCTCGGCATCCGTTCAAGAACCTTCCTGACTCCGGAGGTTTTCGACGCCGCCAAAAAACTGGTTGCAGTAGGATGCTTCTGCATTGGAACAAATCAGGTCAATCTGAAGTCAGCCACCGAACACGGCATTCCGGTATTTAACGCCCCTTATTCCAACACCAGATCTGTTGCCGAACTGGTAACAGGTGAATATCTGCTGCTCCTGCGCAGAGTTCCTGAAAAGAACACAAAGGCTCATAACGGAGGATGGGACAAAAACGCCAGCGGGTGCTTTGAGGCCCGCGGAAAAACCATCGGTATTGTAGGCTACGGTCACATTGGTACCCAGGTCGGCATTATCGCCGAATCCCTCGGTCTCAAGGTTATCTATCACGATATTGAAAACAAGCTTTCACTTGGCAATGCACGTCAGGTCGGTTCTCTTGACGAACTGCTTTCAAAGGCTGATATCGTAACCATGCATGTTCCGGAAACAGACGAAACCAAAAACATGATTGGTGCCGAGCAGTTTGCAAAAATGAAAAACGGCGTGATTTTCCTCAACGCCTCCCGGGGTACCGTGGTTGACATCCAGGCTCTCACAGATGCACTGGAGTCAGGTCATGTGGGCGGTGCGGCATGTGACGTATTCCCAACCGAGCCTGCCACAAACGTGGATCCGTTTGTTACACCTCTTCAGAAATTCGACAATGTGATACTGACGCCTCACATCGGTGCATCCACCAAGGAAGCTCAGAACAACATCGGCATCGAAGTTGCCGACAAACTGATCAAATACTCTGACAACGGCTCAACACTGACAGCTGTGAACTTCCCTGAGGTATCACTTCCTGTTCAGGGCGAAGTTAACAGATTCCTGCATGTTCATGAAAACAGAGCGGCAATTCTTAACAAGATCAACCAGGTATTTGCAGATCTGAATGTTAATGTGGTTGCCCAGTATCTTCAGACATCTCCTTCAGTCGGATATGTTGTTCTTGATGTTCAGAAGAATGAAAGGAGCGAAGAGGCTCTGGCAAGACTGAAAGAGATTGACGGTACCATCAAGACAAGAATTCTGCTTTGATTCCGGTATAAACGTCAGTTCTTTTGAGAGTTCAAAACAACAAGCATAGAGCACCGAAAGGGTGCTCTTTTTAAAGGTGCCTATGAAAAATGATACTGAAGTTCCTCTGTGTGTGGATCTGGACGGAACAGTGGTGTTCGGAGACATGTCTCTGAGATCTTTTGTCAGTTTTATAAAAAGGAATCCTCTTAATATATTTCTGGTGGGACTCTGGCACCTGAGAGGCCGTGCCTTTACCAAATACATGCTGAGCAGACACTTCATTTTTGACGAAACGTCCCTGCCCTATGTTCAGCAGACTCTTGATTTTCTTAAAAAGGAAAAGGAGAAGGGCCGTAAAATCTATCTCTGCACCGGATCCTGCGTACCTGTTGCACTGAAAATCAGCAGACATCTGAAGCTGTTTGACGGAATTATGGGAACGAAGATCAGAGTCAATTTCATAGGAAAAAACAAATGCGATGCTCTGATTAAAAAATTCGGGGAGAGAGGCTTTGACTATGCGGGAAACTCATCCCAGGATCTGAAGGTCTGGAAGCACAGCAGAAAAATCATCATTGTAAACGCCTCCAAAAATACAGTCAGACAATGCAGAAAAGACTACGGCGACAGGGAAATAACAATCCTGGACTGTTGATCAATAAACAGGACACAATAATGAGAACAACATACCTGATCATACCGGCAGCAATCATATTGCTGTCATCCGCAGCAGCAGAAGAAACAGACATTGCCAATACATCAGATAACCAGGATACGGAAGTAAAATCGGAAACCGGAGACAAGGATCAGGAATTCTGCATTACAGGCAGAGAAACAGATCCTGAAGGCTTCGAGATTTTGTCTGACGACAATATTGTCACTGAACTTCGATATCTTGGAAACTACAATTTTACAGGAGCTAATGTTCGCGGATACAGGGATAACATTGCAGTCCTCAGCAAAACTGCGGCTGAAGCACTGAAGCGTGTGGCGAAAAAGGCCGCAGAGGACGGATACAGGATCAAAATCTTCGATGCCTACAGACCTCAGACGGCTGTGGACAATTTCATTGAGTGGGCACAGGATACAGATAAAACGGAAATGAAAAGTTCTTTCTATCCGGACATTGATAAAAAGGATCTTTTCAAACTGGGGTATGTGGCCAGACGCTCTGGACATTCGAGAGGCAGTGCTGTGGATTTGACTCTGATCCATAAAGACGGCAGTGAAGTTGATATGGGAGGAACCTTTGACTACTTCGGACAGGTTTCCCACTACAGTTACGATAATATATCAGACGCCGCAAAGAAAAACCGCAAATATCTGCGAACGATTATGACGAAGGAGGGATTCAAGCCAATAAGCAA
>CADBNP010000243.1 GCA_902796095.1 uncultured Aeromonadales bacterium
CCCTGCTGTATAAGGTTTTCTGCCTTTAATCCGTATCAATCTGCTGCGGAATACTGTTCTGATGTCTTACAAATCCAGAATGCACGGATATTATCATACCCGATCATGAGTTTCGGGTGACAGAACTTCAGATCAGAGGATATATCTGCTCAGATCCTCGTTATGAACAAGTTCGCCAAGGTGCTCATCCACGTATGCCCCGTCGATCACAACCCTGGTACCTGACATTTCCGGAGCATTGTACGATATGTCCTCGCACAGCTTCTCCATCACCGTATGAAGTCTGCGGGCACCTATGTTCTCCGTAGTCTCGTTCACTCTGTATGCCGACTCGGCAAGTCTCCTGATTGCATCATCAGTAAACTCAATATCTACTCCTTCGGCCTTGAGCAGTGCCTTGTACTGAACAGTAAGCGAAGCATGAGGCTCCACAAGAATACGCTCAAAATCCTCAGCTGTAAGCTCGGACAGCTCTACCCTGATAGGGAGTCTTCCCTGAAGTTCAGGGATCAGATCTGACGGTTTGGAGGAGGCAAATGCACCGGATGTAATGAAAAGAATATGATCTGTCCTGACCATACCGTGCTTGGTCTTTACCTGACAGCCCTCGATAAGCGGCAGCAGATCTCTCTGAACACCCTCTCTGGACACATCGGCACCGTGATATTCCGAACCTCTGGAACAGATCTTGTCAATCTCGTCGATAAAGACAATACCGTTGTTTTCCACCAGATCTATGGTTTCCTTTCGCAGATCATCCTTTTTCACCATGGAATCAAGCTCATCCTCGGTAAGCGCCTCAAGGGCATCTTTGATCTTCATCTTCTGGCTCTGACGGGATCTTGATCCGTATCCTTCAAAAAGACTCTGGAACTGACTTGTGATATCCTCCATTCCGGACGGTCCCACAATCTCAACCCCTATTTGCGGGGCCTTCACATCAATTTCAATTTCCCGATCGTCAAGCTTTCCTTCTCTTAACTGCTTTCTGAAGGTCTGGCGGGTAGATGACTCCTCCACAGCCCCGCCCTCATCCTCCTTCGGCGGAGTAAGCAGAATATCCAGGATCCTTTCCTCTGCCCGATCTTTTGCCAGATCCCTGTTTCTCTCGGTAATCTGCTCGCGTACCATCTTGTATGCGGTTTCAGTAAGGTCGCGGATAATGGAATCCACTTCCTTGCCCACATAACCGACTTCGGTAAACTTGGTGGCTTCAACCTTGATAAACGGAGCATTGGCAAGTCTGGCCAGTCTTCTTGCTATTTCTGTCTTGCCGACTCCGGTAGGGCCGATCATCAGAATGTTCTTCGGTGTAATTTCCCGTCTCAGCTCCGGATCAACATTCATTCTCCGCCATCTGTTGCGAAGAGCCAGAGCCACAGCCTTCTTGGCGGCATTCTGTCCGATAATATGACGATCAAGCTCGTTTACTATTTCACGTGGAGTAAGTTCACTCATTATCAATCCTGGTAATCAATAGTTTCTACAGTTCTGAAACCGTTGGTGTAAATACAAATGTCAGAGGCTATGGTAAGCGCCTTTTCTGCAATCTCCCTTGCCGTCAAATCAGTGTTCTCAAGAAGAGCTCTTGCCGCGGCCCTTGCATAATCGCCGCCGGATCCCATGGCTATCAAATCGTTTTCCGGCTGAACAACATCCCCGTTGCCGGTAATGATAAAGGACTTGTGGCAGTCAGCCACCGCCAGCATGGCCTCGAGTTTTCTCAAAACCTTGTCAGTTCTCCAGTCTGTCGCCAGAGCAACAGCTGCTCTTTCTATGCTGCCGTTGCATCTCTTCAGTTTTTCCTCAAACTTTTCAAGCAGAGTAAACGCATCGGCAGTTCCTCCGGCGAAGCCGGCTATGACCTTTCCGTCAGACAGACGGTGAACCTTTTTTGCATTGGCCTTCATGACGGTACTGCCCAGCGTGACCTGTCCGTCACCGGCCATAACCACCTGGGAGCCTCTGCGCACTGAAACGATTGTTGTCATAAAATCAGCTATCCTGTTATTTTCTTAAGGTAATCATCAACCGCCGGAATTCGCGGCAGTCAGCGGGGAATACAGAAATCCGGTCACGGCAGACAGAACCACCGCACCGACACCTTTCAGAGATGCAGTCGGATGATAATGACTGCCCGTCCCGAATTATAAAATTCCCGGACAAGATAAATATATGAGCATTTTTGACAAAATCAACTGCATGAAACACTGAACGGCAGCAAAAAGAGTCAGTCAGGAAACTGTCTGATTATCCCCACCGTACGGGCTAAAAACAGCTAAACTCTGAATTTTCCAAGCTCCTGTTCCTGATTTTCCACATATTCCAGCTGTCTCCCGAGGCTCTCCTTCTCATCACTCAGAATAGTGTAGACAGCTTCAGTCGCGGCAGAAATATCCTCAGAATGCTGTCTCAGCTGCTCCATTGCCTCGCTCTGGGACTCCACGGCAGCCGAGATCTGTGAAATTTTGGAATGAATGTTCGTCGTGATTTCAGACATGTTTCTGAGCAGAGTTTCCGTATGGTGTGCCACCTCCATGGTCTGGTGCGACTCATTCTGGGAATCCTTCATAAAGGCAGAAAGTTCAGATGTACTGTCCTGGAGATCCTTTATAACCCGGGATATTTCACCGGTTGAATCCTTCGTTCTTGTGGCAAGTGCTCTTATTTCATCAGCAACAACGGCAAAACCTCTTCCCGACTCGCCTGCACGGGCGGCTTCAATGGCCGCATTGAGGGAAAGCAGCGTTGTTCTTTCTGATATGGAGGATATCACCTCCAGAATGCCCTTTATCTCCTGGGATGATTCATTCAGGGTGTTTACCTTGTCCACCGCCACATCAACTCTGGAAGATACGCTGTTCATGGCATCAATCATATTGCGTACATGAGCTATGCCTTCATCTGTAACAGTCTTGGCCTGCCCGGTCGATTCAGTCACGTCTCCGGCACTGGAGGCAACATTGCCGGATATTTTGCTCATATCTGAGATTGATTCAACAAAGCGCTCTGTAATTACTCTCTGTTTCTCCAGCTCCCGCCCTGCACTGACGGAGGATTCTCCCGTAACCTTTGCTATCTCGTGAATATCCCTTGATATTCTCTTGTTGTTGGAAATCAGTCCCTGAAGCTTTTCTATAAATGCGTTTACGCCGTGTGCAATATCTCCGATTTCATCATTGCGTCTGCAGTCTATTCTGAAGGTTAAATCCCCTCCGAGTTCCCGCAGCTGACCTGAAATTTTTCTTAAAGGAAGCATCATTCTGCTGATTATCAGAGCCATCAGAAAAGCAAAAACAGGAATACAGACAAGACATATGATGCTCTCGGCGTAGGCCAGAGAGTTAGCCTGCTCCAGGATCACGCTTTCCGGAAACTCCATAAGGATATGCCAGCCGATTTCGGGAACGAAATACGATGCCACAAAATAGGTGTTGCCGTTCCTGACAGAGTTGTTTATGACAAATTCTCTTGAATCGAGGATCCGGCCAAGAAGAGCACTGTCATCAGTATAGGGTTTTCTGATCTGTGCAGCCGTTCCGCCGAGCACAACCTGACCAAAATTGTTGATGAGATAAACCTTTGATGTATTGCTGCTGTTAAAGGTTTCTATTTTCTGAGAAAGATAGCTCAGAGAATTTCCGACTCCCGCCACTCCAAGAAATCTGCCCTGCCCGTCGGTTACCCGGTAGTTAAGAAAAACAGAAACCGTATTGTTGTTGTTCTCGTCAAGATCCATGTTGTACAGATACGGTTTATTACTGTTCATAACATCATAAAACCAACTGTCCTTTTCATTACTCTTCGAAAGAACCTTCAGAAACTTGTCGTAGACATAATAGCGTTCGGACAGGGATGAGGCGAAAAATGCAGCCGAGGTTTTGTGAGCGTTTTTGATATGGGTAAGATATTCAGTAATGGCGGCGTCATCCTCCGGTGAGGAACTTCCGGTCATCACGGGCTTCATTTTTATGAGATCCGCATTCATTCCGACTGCAATGGTGAGAAACGGCTGAAGTTCCCGGTGCAGTTCCGATGCCACGCTCTCTATTTTTCCCGGCAGGATCTCCTGTTTGACATTCTCCACCAGGACATTTTTAGCCATAAAGTAAGAAGGAAAAATAACAAGACCTATAGAAATGCCTATGGCGACAGCTGTCATAACCGCCACCTTGCGACTTAATGTCATCTTCATACTTAAAATTCCAAATTTACTTCACTGATTCGCAGGATACTACAGAAGCGTTTAAACTGCTGAGAACCGACTCACATACGATTAGGTCATGGACCAGGTTTCTATCTGCAGAGAGCCGTCATTCTGGTTCAGGTTGTGCCTGGTGCCGGCCTGCACTACCGACTTCTTTCCCTAGGTTCCTTCTCTATTATTGAAACCGCCTCTTTTTGTTCCCGGCTTTACTCCGTGCCTCCTGGTTTCAGCACAGAGATGAGACCGGATATCTGATTGTTCCCCTGAAGATTGAGCCACAGTCAAATCAGAAAGACAGGCATCTCCGCTGGTGGTTTCGTAGATGTGCGGAACGTTTGGCTGCTAAATTCTCTGAATTTCCCCTGCATAATAGGATCCGCCTGCATAAAATAACAGTTAACTGTTGTAGAGCCGTTTTTCCTTTTCCTGCTCTTCACACTCGTTGTCTTCAGGTTCAACATGAATAATCACATCAACATTGGAATATTTGCTGTGAATGCATTTTTCCAGTTCTTCTGTTACATGATGTGAATCCGCCAGAGATATGCTCTCTGACATAACGATATGCATCTGAAGAAAATACACATGACCCGACTGTCTGGTTCTCAGACCGTGAACAGACCGTATATCCGGAAACTGCCCTGTCATTCCAAGAATGTCATTCACAATCTGCTCCGGAAGCTCGTGATCCAGAAGCATATTCATGGCGGTTCTGCCAATGGAAAAAGCTCCGTAAAGAATAACAAGTCCTAGAATAATGGCGAAAACACTGTCAAAAGCCTGAACACCGGTTAATGATACTGTTACCAGAGAGAGAACCACACCGATGTTAAAGAACAGATCAGCCTTCAGATGAATATTATCCGCTTTAACCGCTGCACTCTGAGTTATATCGATAATCCTGTGCTGATAGGATATAACGCCCCATTCAAGAAGCATGGAAATTCCGGTAACGACAAGAGCCATCCCGGTATGAGTCAGCGGTTCCGGTTCAATGAGTTTGACTATACTGTGCCAGATCACCAGTCCCACGGTGACAATGACAATTATCGACTGAAAAAGTCCGGCAATGGCTTCCGCCTTTCCATGTCCGAAGTTGTGCTCGGCATCAGGCGGAACAAGAGAAACTCTTACAACAAAAAAAGTGATAACAGCGCCGAGACCATCCATAACCGAATCCAGCATGGAGGCGAGCATTGTTTCCGAGCCCGAAAAGAACCATACCGCACACTTGCTGACGGTAAGCACCACAGCAAGTCCGATGGACACCGAAATTGCCGATTTTATCAATCCGCCATAAGATTTCTTAGCTGCTACTTCCATTTAAACCAGTCTTCTTCTGCAGAACCAACCGCGTATCAGTCTGATGCACACCAGTCGATACATATGACTGAAATTATACAGAAAAAACCTTCGCATGGTTAAAACTGCAGCCGTGCAATTATGATTTTGAGGAGACAAAGTCAAAAAGAGAAGAGAAAGAATCACAGACACCGGTATTCCTGCAATTCGAACTGAGCCAGAGTCATGACTTTCGACTGAGTTTTCTGACCGGCGGCTCAGATCCGGACTGTTAACGGGCAGTACTGCTGAAAGCCCCCGGCGGACAGTCCGAGAGAAAGGAGCACGTACGCCCACGGGAAGAGAAAATGCGGACCGGAACAGAACTGAAAAACTCAGGAGACAGCTCAGATCGCATACTCGATATCATAATGCCTGGTCATATTGAAGATTTCAAAAATCTTCTCTCTTGTCTTAAAGAAATCCTCGGCAGTGCGATCCCTGCTCGGGCCGAGTTCAATTTTCATTACACATTTAACTCTGCCCGGATTTGGAGTCATCACCACCACGCGATCCGCCAGATAAACAGCCTCCTCGATATCATGTGTCACAAAGATTATGGTTTTCTTCTGATTTCTCTGTATTTCCAGAATGTCATCCTGAAGTTTGATCCTTGTTATGGCATCAAGGGCCCCGAACGGTTCATCCATGAAAATGATATCAGGCTCCGCAGTCAGGGCTCTGGCAATGGCAACACGCTGCTGCATGCCTCCGGAAAGCTGATGGGGACTGACATCAAGGAAACCGCCCAGTCCCACCATTTCAAGATACTTTCTGGCTCTTGCAGTTCTTTCAGCCTTCGACACCTTCTGAGACTCCAGGGCAAGCTCCACATTTCTGAGCACGTTCCGCCATGGAAGGAGACCGTAGTTCTGAAAAATAGTCACATTCTTAGGGCTCGGCTTTCTCACCTCCCTGCCGTCTATGGTGATGGAGCCTTCGGTAGGATGCTCAAAACCGGCAATGGCATTAAGAAGCGTACTTTTTCCGCAGCCCGAGGGACCAAGCAGACAGATAAACTCGCCCCGATCAATTGTCAGATTTACATGATCCAGGGCGGTAAACTCCTTTCCCTTTCGCGTAAACCGCTTGCTTACATTATCAATGCTGATATACATCAGTCGCTGATCCCCCATTTCTTCAGAATAAATTTTTCAAATTTACCCAGTGCGGAATCCAGAATAAAACCGATAATGCCGATGATAATAATATCGGTCATAAGGATGTCATACCGCAGATTGTTTCGGGCATCGATGATAAGATACCCGAGTCCCGACTGGGCTCCCACCATTTCTCCGCACACCAGAAAAACCCA
>CADBNP010000244.1 GCA_902796095.1 uncultured Aeromonadales bacterium
ATAAAGACCATTTTTAAGAAATGTTGTAAAACGCCTCTGTAGTGCAGTGCATCCTGTTGCGATGTTTTTCTTTTGCTGGCATTTTTTCATTTTTTCTCGTTATCGATCCCTGTTACCATTGACAAGAAAAGACTGAAGGATCTGTATACGGTGGACGGAAAGCAGTTAAAGACGTCAAAGCAGGCGACATCAAAGGAAGTTTATGAGCTTTATGTTAATCGTGATCCTATAGAGAAGAATTTCAAAAGCTCAAAGATGTGGTCAGAGTTCATTCCTGAACTGCCTTTACAGGTTTCTTTGTTTTGAAACGCCAAATACGGATACGTGCGTTTGGTGGCGGGGGAGGCGCGGTTTTATCAGCCCGCCCGACTGTTTGCTGAGACAGAAGGCAGCCTGCAACCCATTTTGCCTGATTTCGTTTCCGTCATGGTGGCTGACATCCTCATGGTTAAAACCGTGGGTTTTCCCGCGCGCAATGGGTTATAATACTCACAGTTTGTTGTTTGTATTTATTGTGTAGGCTTTTCATGGAAATTTTAAGAGGTGCTCCGGCTCTTTCCGGATTTCGTATCAGTAAACTGCTAGACGGCTGCAGATCTGCCGGAATTAATGTGGATTCCATTTACGCTGAGTTTGTTCATTTCGCTGATATTTCATCTCCCCTTACCGGAAATGAATCTGAAGTTCTGACCAGACTCCTGACATATGGTCCTGCCATAACGGGCCAGAAATGCGAAGGTGTGCTGTTTCTTGTTACACCTCGTCCGGGAACCATTTCCCCGTGGTCATCCAAGGCCACCGATATAGCCCATAACTGCGGACTGGATAAGATAAAACGTCTGGAGCGCGGCATTGCTTATTATGTGAAAGCTTCAGAACTGAATGATGAAGCAAAGGGAAAAATAAAGTCTCTTATTCATGATCGCATGATGGAGGCTGTTTTCAATGATATGGATTCTGCTGCAAGTCTGTTTGCCACCCAGGAACCTTCACCTCTGACTTCCGTGGATATTCTCGGGAGAGGTATTGACGCTCTCCGTGAGGCCAATGTATCTCTCGGTCTTGCGCTCAGTGAAGATGAAATGGAGTATCTTACCCGCTCCTTCGGTGAACTTGGCCGCAATCCGAATGATGTTGAACTTTACATGTTTGCCCAGGCTAATTCAGAGCACTGCCGTCACAAAGTTTTCAATGCCGACTGGGTGATTGACGGTGTTCATCATGACAAGTCTCTTTTCAAGATGATCCGCAACACTTATGAAAAGACTCCTGACTACATTTCATCAGCATACAAGGATAACGCCGCCGTAATGGACGGCTGCGAGGCCGGAAGATTCTTCCCGGATCCTTCAAACCATCAGTACAGCTTCCATCAGGAGCCTATTGATATACTGATGAAGGTTGAAACTCACAATCATCCGACAGCCATTTCTCCATATCCTGGAGCCGCCACCGGTTCCGGCGGTGAGATCCGCGACGAGGGTGCCACCGGTACAGGTTCAAAGCCTAAGGCCGGTATCTGCGGCTTCTCCGTGTCCAATCTCCGGATACCCGGCTTTGTCCAGCCGTGGGAGGAGGATTTCGGAATGCCCGGACGTCTCACTTCGGCTCTCGGCATCATGACCGAGGGACCTCTCGGAGCTGCCGGATTCAACAATGAATACGGCAGACCGAATATCGCCGGTTATTTCAGAACTTATGAGGAAAAGGTAAACAGCCACAACGGCGAGGAAATCAGAGGCTACCACAAGCCTATCATGCTTGCCGGTGGTATCGGCAACATTCGCAAGGAGCATATTCAGAAGGGTGTAATACCTGTTGGAGCGAAGCTGATTGTTCTCGGCGGTCCTGCCATGAACATAGGTCTCGGCGGAGGTGCCGCATCCTCCATGACTTCCGGTCAGTCTGCCGAGGATCTGGATTTTGCGTCTGTTCAGCGTGATAACCCTGAAATGGAAAGACGCTGTCAGGAGGTTATCGACTGCTGCTGGCAGATGGGTAGAGCCAATCCGATTCTGTTTATTCATGATGTTGGTGCAGGAGGTCTTTCCAATGCCCTTCCGGAGCTGGTCAATGACGGTGATCGCGGCGGCGTCTTCGAATTGAGAAATGTTCCGAATGACGAACCGGGAATGAGTCCGTATGAAATCTGGTGCAACGAATCCCAGGAGCGTTATGTTCTTGCCGTGGCCGAAAAGGATCTGGAACTCTTTGAAAGCATCTGCAGAAGAGAACGTGCACGCTATGCCGTTGTGGGTACAGCCATCGAGGAGAGACGTCTTGAACTTGATGACTCCTATTTCCACAACAAGCCTATTGATCTTCCTACCGATGTACTTCTCGGTAAACCGCCGAGAATGCATAAGAATGTTACAACTCTGAAAGCCTCCGGTACGGAACTGAACACCTCCCAGATGACAGTGGAGGATGCTGCCATGAGACTGCTCCGCCTTCCGACTATTGCTGAGAAGACATTCCTTATCACCATCGGTGACCGTACTGTTACCGGCATGGTTTCAAGGGATCAGATGGTAGGTCCGTGGCAGGTGCCTGTTGCCGACTGTGCCGTCACTGCAGCAAGCTATGACAGCTATTACGGCGAGGCCATGGCAATGGGAGAAAGGGCTCCGGTGGCACTCCTTGACTACGGTGCATCTGCAAGACTCTGCGTCGCAGAGGCCATTACCAATATTGCCTGCTGTCATATCGGAAACATTGAACGCGTGAAGCTGTCTGCCAACTGGATGGCAGCTGCCGGACATCCGGGTGAGGATGCCGGTCTTTATGAGGCTGTAAAGGCTGTTGGCGAGGAGCTTTGTCCTGCTCTGGGCATCACGGTTCCTGTCGGAAAGGATTCCATGTCCATGAAGACAACATGGAAGGAAAACGGTGTTGAAAAATCCGTGATTTCTCCTCTGTCTCTTGTGATCAGTGCCTTTGCCCGTGTTGAGGATATTCGCAATACAGTTACTCCGCAGCTTCGCACAGATCAGGGTCCTTCTGCTCTGATCCTTGTTGATCTTGGAAGAGGCAGAAACCGTCTCGGCGGATCATCACTGGCTCAGGTGTACAGACAGCTGGGTTCTGTAACTCCGGATCTTCAGGAACCGGCTGATTTGAAATCCTTCTTTGATGCCATGCAGTTCCTTGTGTCCCACAGGAAGCTTCTGGCCTATCATGATCGTTCTGACGGCGGTCTTTTTGTTACTGTGGCAGAAATGGCCTTTGCCGGCAGAACCGGTGTTAAGGTCAGTCTGGATCAGATTGACAGCGATGATTTCAGAGCACTGTTCTCTGAGGAACTGGGCGCTGTGCTGCAGGTTTCCATGACAGAGAAGGAAAAGGTTCTCAACATTCTTTCCGGCCACGGTCTGGGAGGCTGCACCTATGTTATCGGTACCGTTACTGATGATGATCGCATTACCTTCACCCGTGACGGCAACAATGTTCTGTCAGACACCCGTGTAAGATTCCGCAGTGCCTGGGCTGAGACAACCTACAGAATGCAGGCTCTCCGTGATAATCCTGCCTGTGCCGAAAGCGAGTTCAGAGCAAAGTCTGACGCGAAGGATCCGGGACTCAGCGTAAACCTTACCTTTGATATCAATGAGGATGTTACCGCTCCTTATGTTCATGCCGGCGTTTCTCCAAAGGTTGCAATTCTTCGCGAGCAGGGTGTCAACTCTCAGAATGAGATGGCTGCCGCCTTTACAAAGGCAGGCTTTACAGCAGTTGATGTTCATATGAGTGACATTCTTTCCGGGCGTGTAAGTCTGAAAGAGTTCAAGGCTCTTGCAGCCTGCGGCGGTTTCTCCTACGGTGATGTTCTCGGTGCCGGTGAGGGCTGGGCCAAGTCCATTCTCTTCAATTCAAGGGCAAGAGACGAGTTTGCCGCTTTCTTTGAACGAGGCGACACGCTGGCTCTGGGTGTCTGCAACGGCTGTCAGATGATGTCAAATCTTCGTGATCTGATTCCTGGTGCTGATCTGTGGCCTCATTTTGTACGCAATGAATCAGAGCGCTTCGAGGCACGCTTCTCAAGAGTTGAGATCCTGAATTCTCCGTCTGTATTTTTTGACGGCATGCAGGGATCCATGATGCCGATAGCTGTATCCCACGGTGAAGGCAGAGCGGAATTCAGGGATGATGAGCATTTGAAGAATGTGCTGGCTTCATCTCAGATTTCTGTAAGATTTGTTGACAACTACGGTAATGCTACAACCCGCTATCCGTTCAATCCTAACGGATCTCCTGAGGGTATTACCGGTCTTACCAGCCGTGACGGCAGGGTTACCATCATGATGCCGCATCCGGAACGTGTTGTGAGAGCTGTCTGCAATTCATGGCATCCTGATGACTGGCAGGAGGCAAGTCCTTGGCTGCGTGCATTCAGAAACGCAAGAAAGTCTCTCTCCTGACTCCTTGGTGCCGTGACGCCTGTGTCACGGCATCTTCCGAAGAAAAAGATCGCACCGGTGCGGTCTTTTTTTTGTGCACGGCATGCACGCTTTACCGTATGCAGGCAGATACAGCAGTTTTATATGAGATGTGTCATTCAATTCCGGATTGTCCCTCACTCAAAAAAAACTGTACTTTTCGAATCTGTGTTAGAATTTCCACATATCTGTTAAGTATGTTCAACGAGTTTTCTTTTCTGATTTATGAGCAGTGAGCCGGTATCATTAAAAAGTCTGAGACAGAAGGGTATAAGGGTAAATGACAATCTTTACCATGTGGGTTATCTTCCCTCCATGCTTCCGGTCGCTTTTCTATTTCTGATTGTATCTACGGCTGTTGTCTGTTTTTTTGCCAGTGACTATCTGCTCAACGTTATGACGGAGACTGAAGAAACCAGAGGTTTCATGCTGTCAACATACAAGGTTTCAAGTTATGTTTGCCGCAGTGGTTCCAGTCGGACGGGCGGAACTGATGCCTGCCGTGATGAAATCAAATATCAGGTCTACTATACCTATACAGTGGACGGTCATTCCTATAACGGAAGTGTTTTTCTCGAGGATCCTTCCGGCGATATCTACGTTGTTTACAAGAAATCCAATCCGGAACTTCATTATGTCAAGGGTACCCAGAGTGTGGAGGGAACCATAGGATTTGTTGTCATCCTTCTTATTCTGTATGTAATCTTCATTGCAGGCTATCTGAAGCGGATTTTTAATCATCTCTGCGGCGGGGAAAGAGTTCTGAGAAACGGCTGTCCTCAGGAACTGATTATTGTTGATGACGGAGGAAGCATTGCAACTCTCCTCAAAGTAACCAAGGCCAACGGAAGCGAGGAGTGGTTTCTGGCTGACAGGAACAAATTTACAGATCAGGATCGCTGGGATATCGTCTGGAGTACGGATCACAGCAGCTACGATGTTTACTGCCATCCCCAGTTTCATCTGTAGTTCCACCCGTGTAAAACAGTTAAAATTTTGAAGTCTGAAATAAAACGGCATGCTTCTTTATGGTAGAATCACGCCTGTAGTTGAACTGTTTGAAGTAAGCTAGTTGTGTTGTTTATGTCTAATTTTAAGTATATTCTTATTTTTATAGTTTTCGTTGCTCTTTCCATCACCGGTCTTTCATTCTTTTCAGGGTATGCACACGGTAAATATCTTGAAAATGTTATTACGCGTATCAATACCGGATCCGGCGGAAAAGTCAATATTCAGGAGCTTACTGTTGAGAACGGTTTTCTGTCGCAACTTCGTTCATACAAGGTTGAGTATATGGGTAAAAAGCTCTCCTTTACCCTGATGGTGAGGAGTTCCTTTTATCCGCTGTACGAAGTGAATGAATTCATGATTTCCAACATAGCCGGCGAACTGATTGCCTGCCCGTACTGTGACTACAGGGATTTGGGTATCGAAGGTTCATGGAAGGTGAACTATCTGAAAAACTCCTTTGAAGGTATCTATCATCAGTCAGGCTCCAACAACAGCTTTTCCTCCACAAAGGACAGGGGAACACTTTCTGTTTCCGGTATAAGCGGTGATTTCAGGGGTACATTCGGTGATCGACATACTCATTTCGGCATGAAGGTTGATCAGATAATGAATGACAATCCAGCCACCGGATTCAACACGTCCATCAAGTTTCTTGCCGGAGATTTGGATGTAGTTGCAGAGCAGGGTGTTTTTCTTGTTGACACCAAGGGCATTTCCATTAACAAGTATGAGTCCAAGAATGTGTCCACCGGTGAGAAAATCATAATGGAAAATCCTAAGATTTCCTTTTCCTCCGAGTCAAAGGGCTCTCTTTCTGACATAAACGTCACCATGAGTGTAAAGAACTTTGAACACAACAACCCTAAATGGACAAATGATTTCAGAACAGAGAACAACAGTCTGATTTTTAAGGTTTACAATGCGGATCAGAACTTCTGGATAGATTTCAGTGCCATGCTCTACAACCTTTTCCATATGGATGAGAACGGAGGAAAGTTCAATTATGAGATCCTTGATAACCTGAGACGCAACAACTCTGTTATAAGTATTGATAGACTGATGCTGGTGTCCAAGGACAACAGAGGAACTCTCAAGATTGAAAAGGGAAGTGAAATAAAGTTTGTTTCTGGTAAAAATGATGTGAAGAGTTCTCTTGATCTTTCCATCAAGTTCAGGGTTACCGACAGTTTTATAAAAGATTTCCCTAATGGAGAAAGATACAAGCAGAAGTTTAACAACAACGACTGGCTGGTTCAGACTGATTCGAAGGACGAATATTCCACCCAGCTGATTATTAAATTTGGTCAGTGTGCCATTGGAGAAAACCAGATTGATGACTGCTGATTTGTGAGTTTTCCTCTGACGACAGAAAGATCGCACCTGTGCGGTCTTTTTGTTTTCATGGCAGTTTCATGACTGTCGAATACCGGATCCTGATATTCCATGATGACGGAATGCATGACTGCCTGACAGAGAAGTCGGGACCATGTTCCTGTGGTGAACCTTTTCATGTAGTCCTGTCTTTGTCTCTGAATTGTTGCAATAACATAATACTTTTCAATTAGTTACATTATGCATAACCCTGTTTCTGTCATATAAATTTAAGTTTTTGCAGATCTAACGTATGGTATAATCTGAACTCGTTTGCTGCTTTTGTTTAAAGCAGGGTTTTGTTTGGATCTTGTGAGGTTTATATGAGTGACATGGAGTCTCAGGAGGAGATCAGACTGAACAAGCGGATAAAGCTTATCTGCATTTATTCGCTGGCCATAATTTTTGGCGTGCTGAACGGTCTGTACGGTAATGATCACACAGTTTACTGTGCCGATGTTATTTCTCTTGTTTTTATCCGTCTTTTTAAGTTTATTGCTATTCCGATAATTGCTGTTTCCATTATCTGCACCATTGCTTCAGCCTCCGGCGGAGGCGGCAACAGGCTTATGCTTAAAAGGGTTCTGTTTTATACCTTCTCGACGACTCTTGCTGCTGCGGGTCTGGCAGCACTCCTGTTCAAAATCTATTCTCCGACAGTTTACTCCGTGGCGGATCAGGAAATTAATCTTGATGCCGTAACAAGGAACAGTGATGTCTCATATGTGGATAATCTTATCAGCACCTTCCCTGATAATATTTTCGGACCTTTTCTTGAAGGCAAGGTTCTGTCTGTACTGTTTATCGCCGTGCTTTTCGGTATAGCCATAAATCATCTCAAGGAAGGCAGGCATCGCGAAACTCTGATAAATTTCTTCAGCGGTCTTCAGCAGATATTTTTTATTATGGTTTCATGGCTGATAAAGATCCTTCCTCTTGGCATATTCGGCTTTATCACTCAGTGCGTTGCTGAATTCAAGACAGGTGTGGATTTAAAGGGTCTTGGCGGATATTTCGCAACGGTCATAACTGCCAATCTGGTCCAGATGTTTATTGTTCTTCCGCTCTTCCTTCTCTTCAAGGGAATCAATCCTCTCAGAATGTTCAGAGGAATGCTTACAGCTCTTACCGTGGCATTTTTCTCCAAATCATCAGCTGCCACTCTTCCTGTTACCATGAAGTGTGCCGAGAGCAGATGCGGAATCCGTTTCTATGTAAGCCGTTTTGTGCTTCCTATCTGCACCACCATCAATATGAACGGATGTGCCGCCTTCATTTTCATAACAGTCATTTATCTTATGCAGAATGCAGGCGTGGATATTTCTGCAGGAACCATGATTGCCTGGATTTTTATTGCCACAGTTGCCGCCATTGGTAATGCCGGCGTTCCGATGGGATGTTTTTTCCTGTCTCTCAGTCTCCTGGCATCCATGGATATTCCTGTAATGCTCATGGGTCTTATTCTTCCTGTTTACGCTGTCATTGACATGCTTGAAACATCCCTCAATGTCTGGTCAGATTCATGTGTGGCCGGGATGGTGAACAGGGATATTGACAACAACATGCAGGCCAATAATTATCTTAAATCATCTTCTTCAAAAATAGAGAATCCCCGTCTGGTCAATGCAGATGAAGAATAGCTGAAACACCGGAACTCAGAACAGTATGTTCTGATCCTGCAGTCAGGTCGGAAAGCGGAAGAGTCCAAAAGAATCCTTCCGCTTTTTAATTTCGGCGGTACCATGTATGTGATTCCTGCTTCCGGTTTTGTCATGACGGAAAAACTCCATGGGAAATCATGCCGGAGCAGCCCAGTTGATCGACTGTTTTCTGTTCAGCAAATGCCTTTATATGCCCGCCGTTTCCGAGAACAGAATCAACTTCTAATTTTTAAGAGAAGCGAAAAATGGTATAATTTACGGGTTAAAATTGAATAAAAATAACGATTAATTCGGTGTAGAAATGGAAATACAGAGAGTAGACATATCCGATGAACTGCGCAGATCCTATCTGGATTACGCCATGGATGTTATCGTGGATCGTGCCCTTCCTGATGCAAGGGACGGCCTCAAGCCTGTGCATCGCCGCGTTCTTTACGCAATGCATATGCTTCACCTGCATTATGCCCAGAACGGCAAAAAAACGGCGACCGTCAAGTCGGCACGTGTGGTAGGTGAGGTTATCGGTAAATATCATCCTCATGGTGATTCGGCCGTTTATGAAACCATAGTGCGAATGGCTCAGCCTTTTTCTCTGCGTTATCCTCTCGTTTACGGTCAGGGAAATTTCGGAAGCATAGACGGTGACAGTGCGGCAGCGATGCGTTACACCGAAGTCAAACTGCAGAAAATTTCTGATGAGATCCTGGCTGATCTTGACAAGGAAACTGTCGATTTAAAGAAGAACTATGACAATACTCTGGATATTCCGGACTATGTTCTTCCAACCAGAATTCCGAATCTTCTTGTAAACGGTTCTTCCGGTATTGCTGTCGGCCTTGCCACCAACATACCAACCCACAATCTTACGGAATGTATTGATGCAAGCATTGCACTTCTTCGCAATCCTGATATTACGATAGATGAACTGATGACGTACATTCCTGCTCCGGACTTTCCAACCGGAGCGATAATTTACGGCAGGGAGGGTCTGAAGACTGCATACAGAACAGGCAAGGGCAGGGCGATTGTCCGCAGCCGCTGTGAAGTAGAGACTGATGTATCGGGTCACAATACAATTGTTGTCACCGAGATCCCGTACAATGTCAACAAGGCAGAAATGGTTAAGCAGATTGCAGGTCTTGTTGCTGATAAGAAGATTGACGGAATATCCGAAGTTACCGACTATACCAGCAAGGAAGGCATACGTATTGTAATCGAACTGAAGAAGGGCAGTTATCCGCAGGTTGTACTGAATCACCTTTACAAGCGTTCGGCACTGCAGTCTATTTTCAGTATTAATATGGTGGCCATTGTTGACGGAAGGCCGAAGACTCTGAACCTGAAGCAGGCTCTGGAGTGCTTCCTTAATCACCGCCGCGAGGTTGTCACCCGCAGAACCGCATTTCTTCTGTCCCAGGCAAGGGATCGTGCCCACATTCTCGAAGCTCTTCTGGTGGCTCTTGACAATATGGATGAAATTGTCAGGATTATCCGCGGAAGTGAGGACAGAGCCAGTGCCAAGCATTCTCTCATGTCCAGATCCTGGACTGCAAACGCCTGTGCCGATCTGCTCGCCCGTTTCGGAGATGCATGCCGTCCGCTTTCCGTAGCAGCTGAATTCGGATACAGAGACGGTAAATATTATCTGACGGACACTCAGACAGACAAAATACTGGACATGCGTCTGGCACAGCTGGTCAAGATAGCAAAGAATGAGGTTACTGACGAGTATTCCCAGCTTTATACTGCAATAGCAGGTTATCTTGAGATACTTAATTCGGTTGAGCGTCTTCATGAAGTCATATATGAGGAACTGCTGGAGATTAAGGAAAACTACGGTGATGCCCGCCGTACCGAGATAGTGGATACGGAAGCTGAAATCACAATTGAGGATCTGGTTTCACCTGACGAGGTTATTATCACCCTTTCCAATATGGGCTACGTCAAATATCAGAAACTGGTGGATTACGGAACCACCCGCCGGGGAGGAAAGGGCAGAGTTGCCGCCAAGCCGAAGGATGATGATTTCAACCGTCTTTTGCGCGTGGCAAACACTCTGGATGATCTTCTGATTTTCACCTCTCTGGGCAGAGTTTTCTGCATCAAGGTTTATCAGCTTCCGGAGGTCAGCAGCGGAAACAGCCGCGGTCGTCCGATTGTCAATATGGTGAATCTTGGTGACGGCGAGCAGGTTATGGAGATTATTCCTGTCAAGACCTACGATGATTCACACTATCTGGTTACAATCACCAGGAACGGTGTGATTAAGAGAACAAATCTCAGTGAATATATGCATATAAATTCCAACGGCAAGAGAGGTCTTGTTCTCCGCGAGGGTGACGAACTGGTTTCTGTTGCCATAACTACAGGCCGCGATGATATCATGATCTTCACCGCCATGGGCAGAGTGCTGAGATTCAATGAATCCCGCTCTCTAGGTCGGGAGAAATTTGAGGAAATGAGGCTTCGCCGTGCTGAAAATGCCGGTGCAGCGGATGAATCAGAGCTTGGTGCCGATGAACTGGATGAACAGGAGAATATCGAATCGGTCCAGAATATGAGTTCCGCCGATATGCAGAGTGAGACTGAACAACTGAATGAAGACGGCGATACAAGTGATGATCTCATCAGGGTCACGAGCAGGATGGCTGCGGGAGTCAGGGGTATCAAGCTGAAAGAAGGAGACAGAGTTGTATCCATGGTGATACCGTCCAGTGACAATACAACAATTTTCTCTGTATCTGACAACTGCAAAGGTCGACGCACACCTGTTGAAGAATTTCCGATTAAGCTCAACAGAGCCTGTTCCGGAGTTCTTCTCGGTCCGGCTGACGATGATGTGGGCATTGTTGGTGCTGTTCAGGTGGAGGATGAGGATCAGCTTGTTCTCAGCACTAATACCGGCATGATGATTCGGATTAACGCGTCTGATGTGCCGATTGTCAAGAGTCGCCGCTCTTCCGGAGTTATTATTATGCGTCTTCCGGATGATGCGCGGATCACCGGAATTCAGCGTATTCCTCAGGCAATAATTGCGAAGAATGAGAATGATGCGTCGGCTTCTGCCGGAGAGAATGCCGTACAGAAGGACGGGACAGCGGAGGATCAGGCAAAGACTGATGCAGATGCCGCTGATAATTCCACGAATGACTCTGCCGGTGATGGTGAGGCTTCAAAGCCGGCTGGTGAATAATTTTTTGTAAGGAGATTTCAATGACTAGAGTTTATAATTTCAGTGCCGGACCTTCGATGATGCCCCTTGAAGTCATGGAGCATGCAAGGGATGAGTTTCTTGATTTTAAAGGAATAGGCTCCTCAATAATTGAGATTTCACACCGTTCAAAGGATTATATTGCCGTGGCCAGCGAAGCTGAGCGTGATCTCAGAGATCTGCTCAGGGTACCTGACAACTACCGCATTCTGTTTATGCAGGGCGGCGGACGCGGTCAGTTCGCTGCAGTTCCAATGAATCTCATGGTCGGGACGGGAAAAGCTGATTATATTACCACCGGCAACTGGTCAGAGGATGCATGCACCGAGGCGGGGCGCTACGGCGATGCCAGGGCGATCAAGGCTGATTACCGTAATGATGACGGTCTTATCAGCGTGAAGACTGATCTGACGTTCCGTGATGATGTGGATTATGTCTACTACTGCGACAATGAGACTGTCTGCGGCGTTGAGTTTTCAGATATTCCTGATGTTGGAGACAGGATCCTGGTGTCTGATGTTTCCTCAAATTTCCTGTCCAGACCTGTGGATGTAAGCCGTTACGGACTGCTGTATGCCGGTGCTCAGAAGAATGTTGCCCCTGCCGGTCTGACAATTGTAATTGTCAGAGATGATCTCATCGGCAGAGCCATGAAGTGCTGTCCGAGCATTTTTGATTACAAGATCCTGGCTGACAAGGATTCCATGTTTAATACTCCTCCTACCTTCTGCTGGTATATGGCAGGTCTTGTATTCAAATGGCTCAAGGAGATGGGCGGAATAGAGGAAATGGCAAGGCGTAACAGGGAAAAGGCAGATTTTCTGTATGGTTTTCTTGACAGTTCTGATTTCTACCGTACAGCCGTGGCACCGGAATTCCGTTCCCGTATGAACGTGCCTTTCTTCCTGAAGGATGAAAGTCTGAATGATAAATTCCTGGCTGAGGCAAAGGCAGCTGGTCTTACATCTCTCAAGGGTCACAGGATCCTGGGCGGTATGAGAGCATCTATATACAATGCAATGCCGATGGAAGGTGTCAAGGCTCTTGTTTCCTTTATGGAACGCTTTGCAAGAAACTGACAGTCTCAATTTAAACAAAGATTGCGTAATTATTAGGTTATTTAAAGCAATATTAGGTAACTGATAGTAAAACTTACAGAGATCTTCTTTCTGACTGTTATTAGAAGAATGAGTAAGTTGCCTGAACCGGTCAATTTAAAAAGGACTGCAAATAGGCACGGAAAAGGAACCAAAATATAGAACTGTTTAAATACCGCAGAGATTATGCATTGTCAGGAAACTGGTCAGGTTATCGTGAATGTCATATTCAACCGGACCGGTTTCTAATCTGCTGCATTGAAGAATGGCTGATACTGACTTTTACCAGAACCGGCAACCGCAGTCATCAGTTTGGAAAGAAACTCATTCCAACCGCAGCTGACTCAACCTGTCCCATAAGGCTCTCATGATGAGTCTTTCTTTTTCCGTTCCACACCCTCAGGACCTTATCAAAAAAGTCCGCCTGACAGCCATCTCTTTTTGCTCAAAAATCAGCCGATTTGGACATATAACTTACTTTCGCAGTACATAAAATCTAATGCAAAACTGGCAAGTCTCCGTAGTTTAAGTGCTCTCGAGATAACAGCGCGACGAGTGCCGGGCAACATGATGAACTCCCATCTGCGCCTCTCAAAGTCTTAAAATTCAGGAACTACAAGGATGTTACTTTCGAGACATGAGAACTACCGCCCTGACGTGTGATTATGACTGCTGACACAATGTAAGATATTCATGGAACACAAACGCATCGAACTGTGCTCGGTTTCGCGACGCTGGTGACGAAAAACATAATCATCCAGGTTTTAGTCCGTCAGTCAGGTCGAGTGTGCTGTGCTAATTCAAAGTGGGCACACCACTAAAATCTAATGTCTTCATCACCATAATATCCTATAAAAGTTGCTATTTGTAGCGAAAGGTTTTAACATCTGAGGATAGAAGTTTTGTAAATCGCAGATATCAGACACATTATAACTATCAATTATACACATATGTTTATAAAGGGTAAATATGTCGGATATGATTTTGGAACAAAGGACTCGTTATGTCACAAACTGAAATTAAATTGTTAAATTCCCCTTATGGCGAGGTTGCCTATGAAAGTTTTAAACTTCGAAATCGTGCTTTTGCAGACAAAAGCGGAATGATTAAATCACTTGATGATGAAGGCATGACACCGTATCCCGTTCTTCTGCGTCCG
>CADBNP010000245.1 GCA_902796095.1 uncultured Aeromonadales bacterium
ATTCAGGCATTTGGTTCTGAAAACATACACCCGAGTTTTTGACTTCGAGTACCCTAAAATGGTCAGTTTTTCCAGGACTGACCTATATTTTTGAGCTGCAAAGAAATTAAATTAGTGGGTGCGAAATTGTTGCAAGGAGTTTTCCGGAGGTGTTATAATCTTAGTGTGGAATGCTTTATGTGGTGTTAACGAGGGATATTTATCATGGGTGTTTATGTTGCCATAAAATCAGCTGGACCTGCGCATGAGAAGTATCTCTCAATTGTTGAGAACTACCGGGACAGTTCTGGCAAAAAAAAGCAAAGAACAATCAAGTCGTTTGGAAAACTTAAGGAACTGCAGGAAAAAGATCCGCAAATAATTGATAAGCTCAAACTTCAATATGAGCAATCAGAAAGAACAGAAACAAACCAGATGATAAATCGTATATCGGAGAGTTTCAATGGCGGCGATATTCAGAATTTTGAAGATATGATTAAGCCCCAGACAAATTACACATTGTTCAATGCAGAATTGAATTATGGGATATGGGCAATAAAGCCGATTTGGAATGACTGGCTGAATTTATATTACAAATTGAACCACCTGCAGGAGGAAAATACAAAACTCAAATGTAATGTATCTGAAATAGCTCAATACGTTACAGCATTGAAAATAGTAGATCCGCATTCCTATTTCTGCGCATTCAGATCTCAATATAAATATCTGAATAATCCTGTTCAGGATTATTCAATTAACGATATATACAATACGCTGGAATTCATTGGAGAAAATCGCAGTACGATACTGAATTACGTAAATAAGCGTATAGTAGATAAATTTGGCCGAAGTCTGACGATGGTATTTTACGATTGCAGCAACGTTTATTTTGAGACACCATATGATGACAGGCAGCAGCTTTTCCGAACACTGATGTCGAATGTAAGAGATAAACTCAGAGAAGAAAATAAAGACTTAAGCGAAAATCAGATATTGGAACTAAGTCGAGAGTCGGAACTAATAAACAAGACTGTTGAGCAAATGGATAATTTGATCAATGAAGATACCTGCTGGAGGATGAGGGGGCTTTCAAAGGAACACCGTTACGATTTACCTTTGGTATCGATAGCACTGGTCATAGATGACAGGGGAATCCCCGTCGATTTTGATGTTTTTCCTGGAAACTTTTCGGAATACAACACGATGCCCAGAGTTATTGGGGATATGAAGAAAAAATACAACATCAAAGATGCGGTAGTTGTAGCTGACAGGGGATTGAACTCAGTAGGCAACATAGAAATGCTGGTAAAACACGGCCTGGGATTTATAGTTGCGCAGAAGGTATCAAATTTAAAACCTGAATACGAAAAAGCCATGCTGGATCATTCGACGGGCTACAAACTCTGGACAAAAGACAATAGCACCTGTCAGACAGATGAGGAGCAGGAATACTGTACTCGGAAGGACGATTTAGAGGATCACGAAATTGTGTATAAGCGGATCCCGTTTGTTAAAGAAGGTATGGTAAAAGGTGATAACGGTAAGAATCACAAGGCTTCGATAGAATGCGAAATTTTATTCACTTTCTCTCCGAAAAGATATAAACGGGATATAGCTCAGCTTGAGGAAGATCTGGCCAAAGCCAGGGATGCAGTATCAAAGAAACGTGATATGACACCATGTGGGGCCGGCTGGAAGGGACTGGTATCAGTCAGGAAAGAAGAAGTTACAGAAGACGAACCAAACCAAACAGATTCTCAAAATACAGATAAAGGGCAACAGGCACAACCGGATAATACTGACAAGAAGAAAAATAGCAAGAACAGTGATAAACGTAAAACAGCAGCTCTCTACAAGGCAGAAAAAATAAAAGATGACGTAGTAAATGAAAGACGTAAGAGAGCCGGATATGTGGCGATAATACTAAAACCGGCAAAAAGTGATATACCAAATAATGGTAATACTGAGAGCAGTAAACCAGGCACATTAGGTTTATCAGATAAAGAATTATTATCCTGTCATCATAAACTGGTAAAAATCGAAGAATGCTTCAGAATAATGAAAAGCAATTTTTCAA
>CADBNP010000246.1 GCA_902796095.1 uncultured Aeromonadales bacterium
AACAGTACTCACTCTTTTTCCGAATCTGACAGTACTTCTGAAGATGAATAATCAGCATCGGTTTCGGGCGACGCGGCGGAGATTTCAACGGCGGTCTGGATGATGGGGGATTGATCATGGTGAAATCGCTGTATTGACCGGAACAACGGTGACTGGGGACAACGTGAATTTTGTTGTTGCGTCATCAGCAATGACTTCGGCGTGCACAGCACCTGTGTACACAAATGGCAGTACTGCTATGCAAATACCAGTATCGAAGCAGTCTGGTGAAATCTGTTTAGTATAAATGCCATCCTCATATCGAAACTATTACCGGAAGTTAGAATACGTCATGGGCGGAATAGGTGATTTTGTACAGGGTCTCGGAGTTATGCGGATTGTTCAGGAGGCGGCAGAACGTCTTCCGCTCCACTTTCGCAGTTGTCCCTGGTCTTTCAAAGATGAAAACGGCAGAGGTCTTGAGCACGGAACCGCATTGCTGGAATCTGATTCTCTCTGTGATGCCTACCTGGCCGCCTACGGAACCATGCATATCTACAAGCTCCTGAGAGCTTTTGATCCGAATGCTTTTCGCTATGAATTTCTCAGTGAGGATTTTGAGATTTTTGACTGGGGATGTGGTCAGGGACTTGGATCTGCAACCTTCATTGAATGTCTTTACGGTATCAGCAGCAACAGCTTCAGACCGATAGATCATCTAAAAAAGGTGACATTGGTGGAGCCTGCGGAAATATCCGGACGCAGAGCGCTTCGCTATGTTTCATCCTTTCTTGAAGGCACACAGACAGAGGTGTGTCTTGTAAGGAAGTATATGCCGTCTTCCGCTTTCGATACTGGCTCTGATGACTGCGTAAGAAGCATCAGCGTAAACCGGAGTCTTGCCGTACATATCTTTTCGAATATTCTGGATATTATATCGGTGGATCTGAGGGGTACAGCCAGACTTCTTCTTTCCTCAGGAACCCGCCACATTGCTGTATGCATAGGTCCTGCCAACCTTCGTGAAAGCAGGATTAGCTATTTTGCTGATTGCTTTGCCGGCATGGGTTTTAAGGATCTTGATGATTTCAGGGAAGTAAACTTCAGACTTTTTGATAATTCAAAGCGTTCCTACAGTTGTCTGATTCGGACCTTCATGTTTGAAACCGGACCTGATTTTACCTTCTCTGACAGCGGCTTCAGGTATATTCCTGTGGTATGGTTTGCCTGCTATGGCGAGCAGCCATCGTCTGTCTGCGACATTGATTCCTGTTTTCAGGTTTATGCCGATTATGATCTTACTGTTGCAGGAGACATAAATCCCGTATATGCGGTGCTGAGCAACATAATAAGTCGTGGTTTCCGGACTGTTCCAGACGGATATCTACTTGAGGCTGTTTCATTGATTGAAAATCCTGAACGGCAGAAGGCACTGCAAGCAGCGGCCTGGTTCGAAAAATGCCTTGCGGAGCTGTTTATCTCTGGAAGAATTTCTTCTGAAACAGGAGTCATCAGGATAGTTGTACAGGAGGACGGAACATCAGTAGCATCTGCCGCTTTTAACGACTTTATGCAGATGATTAATCATCTTGTTGCCATGACTGAGAAATGGCGTCATTTGAAACTATTGAAAATTGAAGCAGTGCCAGCAGAAGATGCCGGTCAGGATGATCAGTTTGATGCGTACATCGACCTGTCGGTGAATCGCGAATTTGATGAGGAAAAGGACAGATTCTCAAAACTGAATGTCAGAAACCGTGCAAGACTGATCGTTCGCCGCTCCAGGTCGGCAGATCCGAGAAAAAGACTCGTTTATACCACCGAGCGGATCCGGTATCTTCCGATGGTAAGCAGAAAACCATCTATGGCTGACGGCTGCGGCGGTTATGAGGAAATTGAAGAGAACGTTTCACATTTGAGATATTTTATGAAACTTCTGTTCGGATTTGACGATTTCAAACCGGGACAGCTTCCGATTCTCAGCCGTGCACTGCAGCTTAGTAATGTTATCGGTCTCCTTCCAACCGGCGGTGGCAAGTCCATGACCTATCAGCTTGCCGCCATGCTTCAGCCCGGCGTAACTTTTGTTGTAGATCCTCTCAAGGGACTTATGCGTGACCAGTGCCGAAGTCTCATGAACCGAGGCATTGACACGGTTTCCTTCATCAACAGCGAACTCGATCATAATCAAAAGGTGGATGCGGAAAAGGCTCTGTCAGGCTCTCAGGTGCAGATAATGTTTGTTACTCCTGAAAGACTGTGCATCGGTCGGTTTCGTGATACCATGTCGGCAATGCATGCAAACGGAGTCTATTTTGCCTATGGTGTCATTGACGAGGTTCACTGCGTT
>CADBNP010000247.1 GCA_902796095.1 uncultured Aeromonadales bacterium
AATCAGAACTGACTACAGAGTCCTGATTGCAAAACTCTAGTTCATACATAGGCCAGAAGACTACTTTTCGCACCGACTAAATAAAAACGCAAATTTCCTAAATTTCGGGAATTTTAGTTTTTATTCATGTTGTAATGTCCCCGAGCTTTACCCTTATCCGATCTTGATTTACGGGGTACAGAATCCTTCTTACCTTTAGGTCTTCCACCTTTGTTTTTTTCCTTGGGTTCGTTATTCTCTACCTGCAAATTCTCCGGTTTCTGCTCGACTTTTGGTTTTCTTCCTCGTTTATGCGAGTTACTTTGCAAAACCTGATGTTCTCTTCCAGGTATTGTCCGAACAGGATTTTTAGAGTCAGTTCTGTTGCGACTATTAAATTCTGCTGCTACTCGTTCCAAATCATCCTGCTTGATTCCGAACTGATAAAACAGTGATTTTACGTCTGATGAAAGATTTCTTACTGCCTCATATCTATTTTCACTGGTGTAGAGAAGAACAACCTGCTCCATACTCTGGATCATAGGATTTGTGTCAAGTTCCAGCCTTTTGCATGCCGTTTCAATTTCATGCCGGACCAGTCCTGATATGAAAGCTACAGCAAATTTGCTGTAGATCCCTTCGGTACTGTGAACTCTCGTTGTATGACATCCTTCCTGGGACTTTAAAATTGCATACTGGATTTCTGAGGTATCTCTCATCTTGTACAGTCTGTTGGCTTCAGAAGGTGTTATTCCTTCCGACACAGCCAGGGAGAAATAACCGTTTCCAGCCATATCGCTGTCCCAGTTATCGTAACTGACGACTATTTTTCTTTCGGTTCCCTCGCCTTCAATAGTCAGATACCGCTGAAGTTTTTTGTCTATGGTGCATTTCAATCCTTCTGCAAGAGCTTTCTGGAGCCTTCGAAGTTCCGTCTGGATCTTTCGAATGAGTCTTACAGACTTAAGACTGCCGCCGGCACCATCAAAATACAGGCAGATACAGGACTTTCTTTCATGCTGACCAAATAACTTCTGTGTATCTGCTATACCGAAAAGAGCATCGTTTTCAATGATGTACTCAGACTTCCAGCGAATGGTTTCACTGTAACTCTTCATCATCTGTACGTGCCCATATGTATCAGAGGGGAGCATCACCACATACTTCCAACTATATTCTTCAATGGCTTTAAATACTGGCTCTACCGCAAAACCTCGATCCAGAATTACTCCTTCAATTCGTATGCCACAGGTACCAAGAAAGAGAGATATCTTCTGAAAAGCTCTACTGTCAGGAACATTGCCTTCATAAACGAAGTAAGTAACTGGCTGACCTGTTCTGGCATCCACCGCATACATATATCCGACTATTGTTTTGTTCAGATTGTGAGATTTGGCGAATCCATGCTGTGCCAGAAAACTGCTCCTTGCCTCACAGTCATTATTTGAGCCGTCTATTGCAATCCAAACACTGCTCAGTCCGTTTTTCTTCAAACGCTGCAGCCATTTTATCCTGAACTGATGGTGATTATCTTCGCTTATCTTCTTTGAAAAGAAGTCAGAATACCAGTTGTCAGAATGTACCTTGTCGCAAAACAGCACCTCCTTATCCATGACAAGCTCGAATATCTGCGTTACACCACTTCGATAAAGAAGAGAGAACATCGAATAGTCGAGAATGCTATTGGCATAAAGCGGTCCGTATACCTCCCTTAAATCTTCATATAACCCGATCTGATTCGTTATACCAAGAGTCAAAGCGTAAATTCCCACACTCATCTCATGACGTGGCAGTTTCTGATCTGGATAAGCCTGTGTGAACAAATCCCGATATTTCTCTCTGAAATACTGATTGGGAATCATTCGTTCTTCGCCCGGAGTGCTCACTGTCATATAACCGATTGTTTTTTTGCGAACCTTACCATCAGGATCTACAGGTCGAACAAAAACTCTGCCATCGTTACGGTCGGTATAAGCGAAATTCGGAACAGGCATATCGGTTAAATTTCGATCAACAGCAGCCATAATTAAAACCTTAAAATAAAATCTCGTATGGGATATATTATAGTAGGTTTTAATTCTGAAATCAACAGTGTTTTAGGTTAAAAAACTTAGTAAATTCAAGGACTCAGATGATCTTTGGTTATTAAAACTCATGATGTTTGATCCCAAATTTTAGGAAATTTGCGATTTTTAGAATGTCCAGGTGATACCGGCACCGAAAAGCCGATCAAACCTGTTTTTCCGTGTCAGTCTGTTTGCCTTCAGGTACCCTTCAATACTAAATTCATCAAAAATTTTCCTG
>CADBNP010000248.1 GCA_902796095.1 uncultured Aeromonadales bacterium
ACGTATATTTATATTATAAGTAATTGTACTAAAACGTGATATACATCACAATTAGCAAAATCAACACTTTTCCTGAACAGAGCCATCTGTAATATTCACCCAAAAAAAAGATCAGTACAAAACAGCAGTACTGATCCTCATCTGAAACCCATGCAGCCGTCCCTCAAACAACACCGGGACAACTTAAACAAACAGGACTAAAAATCTTTAATCAATTATATAGGGCAGCCAATTCTGCTTGCAACTTCCTTATAAGCCTCGATAACGCCGCCCAAATCCTGGCGGAAACGATCCTTATCCAGCTTCTTTCTGGTTTCCTTGTCCCAAAGTCTGCATCCGTCAGGTGAGAACTCGTCACCAAGAACAATCTTTCCTTCATACAGACCGAATTCCAGCTTGTAATCTACCAGGATCATGCCTGCATCACCAAAGAGTTTCTTCAGAACCTCATTGATCTTCATGCTGTATTCCTTCATGGTCTTAACCTGATCTTCTGTTGCCCAGCCGAATGAAGCAATGTGAGAATCATTAACCATTGGATCGTGAAGAGCATCATTCTTGAGGAAGAATTCAAAGGTTGGAGGATTGAGATCCCTGCCTTCCTCTACACCGAGGCGCTTGCAGATTGAACCAGCTGAAACATTGCGTACTACGCATTCAACAGGAACCATATCCAGCTTCTTAACCAGAACCTCGTTGTCATTCAGAAGTTCTTCCATCTGAGTTGGAATACCGGCAGCCTCAAGCTTCTGCATAATGAAGTAGTTAAACTTGTTGTTAACCTTACCCTTATCCTCAAGCTGTTCAATTTTAAGACCGTCAAAAGCTGATGTATCATTTCTGAAATGAATAATCAGACGCTTAGGATCATCAGTAGTATAAACAGTCTTGGCCTTGCCGCGATATAACTCAGCTTTCTTTTCCATTTAAAAAAACTCCTAAATAACTTAAATTTTTATTATTTTTACGGAAAAAATTAATTTTGTTAATTATAACATCCGTTTTTTCAACTTTCCATAACAGAGCAAAAAGCCACTGAACAAAAACAACGGACGATTAATTCAGTTCCTTCTCCAGAGCCTTGGCAAAACCGCTGTACATCTTGAGGAACAGTTCATCAGACAGCGGCTGCTTCGAATTATCAAATATGGTAATGATAGTATCATCACCCTTGACTCCTACCTGGAAGCGGTACTTGTCATCCTCAATGACAAAATTGTCTATACCGTTTTCCTCAAAGAATTCTTCATCCTCTTCATCGTAATTAGTATCTATAATACCGCGGATCTTCTCCTCAAGTAGAATGGCAAAACCATACTTAGGCAGCATCTTGATAAACTTCGGCCATACGGCATCAAAGGATCCGGAAACAACCCATGCATACTGACCATTGCCATCCTTGCCAAGTTTGACAGAATGATATCCGCCGTCTGCAGGAACAAACTCCACGCCTTCTCTTGTCTGTGAAGCAAAGGTCTGGAGATAGTCATTAAGGAAAAGACTGGAGAAACGGTTCTGAATAAAGGATGAAGGATCCGCATAAATACGTCTTCCCTCATGATATGCCTTGAAATTGGTCAGAGCCACATCCATCTGAACCACATCTGAGGCTTTAAGAGTCCTGAAACTTACCGCAAACTTGGTGCGATACTCTACCAGCTCATCATTTTCTTCCAGCTGCTTGAGAGTGATCTTGTTGAAATTGTAATCCGAACTGTACCAGCCTGTGATTATTGTGGAATTAAGAGAATCTACATTTTCAACTGAAATATCCCTGGCACTGAGATAGCGAAGCAGCTTTTCCATAAGGATATTTTCAACAGGCAGGTTCTTGAGATCACTTGTTCTGATATTAAGGTATGCATGATTTCCCTTCACCATTGTGGAAGAGCCCGCAATAGGACTAATCATCTGAACAGGAGTGGAGATGTCAACTCCCCTTCCTACAATGGCATTGTCAGGATTTTTTGTTTCATCCTTGATGTAGTATGTAGTGTTGAAATTGAAATTGTTGCTGTTCTGATCGACCACAAATTTCTTCTGATCCGGATCGGTAGAAAGATAACTGAAACCGTTGTTGGCCTGTTTTGGAGAATCATGAAAAATATCGGCAAGATAAAAATTACAGCCTGAAAGAAGACTACTAAGGGATGCAGCGGCAAGAACCAGGTGCAGAACTTTCATTAACTACCTCTCAAAATCAACATGAGAATTATATCACATTTGCTAAAATTCTAGACAGATGTTTAGAGGGTAAGAAAATCTGCTGCAGGCACAAATAAAAAACAGGCATAAGACCGGACAGGACGGAATTCTTCCGCCCTGCTGCAGGAAGGAACATTAAAAACTGAAACTGTAGAAGAGATCCACTGCATTATCCGTGGAGTTGATGAACTGTAAAAACAGCTTGCTCATAAGCTCGTAGCGGAGTTTCAGCTCACCGATGGAATTTGCAATACCGTAACCGTAGGACACCTTAAGCTTCTTTGTCACATAGGCTGAAGCGGTAACCTGGGATCCGTTGGTTGTTTCAAGTCTGAAATCACTGAGACCAAGGCCGGATGCCAGCTCAGATACTGAACTGCTGGCGGTACTGAGACCTGCGTTGAGAAGCATGCTGGTAGTCGCCATGGCTGCGGTATCCTGATCCTGACCGGTGAGGCCGACACCGTTTAAAAGATAGGAAAGTTTCTCCGATTCTGACATCTGTGGCTCGGAGAATATTTTCATATCAATATTGTTTACGGTCTTCACCACTCTCACGCCAACCACCACACCGCTGCCGTCAGTAATGGCGTCAGGATTGCGGATTGCCTCGATAAAGGCTGTCACTGTTGACACAGGACCGGTGAAATCAATCTTTCCCTTGCGGATCAGCAGATCATTACCCATGGATCTGAACTGGCCGTTGAGAAAGTTAACAACTCCGTAAATGCCAAGCTCATGATCCTCATTGTGGTTTGTAATCAGAAGCTTTCCTGCCATATCAGTATTGAGACCGAAGGCCTTGAAATTAACATCAGGTCCGATATTCAGATCAATCTTGTATTCCACAATACTCTGCTGCGGCTTCTTATCCTCCTTCAGAGGCTCTCCCCGGCGCTCAAGAACAACCACATCAGGAGAAATGCTCTGGCCTGAATCGGCGATCTGCTTAACCAGGATCCTTGACCAAGGAATATCGATACTGCCGGATGCGTTAAGCTTAACCTTGCCCTCGCTTCTTAAAAAGGCAAGGAGAAGATGATAATCCACCTTTGCACTGCCGTATCCGGCAAGACTGAGATCAAGTCCGGTTGCATCAAGTTTGATATCACCCTTCGGCAGATCACCGCTGTATACAGGATCCAGATCAAGTACGCCAGTAACTGTACCCTTGCCGTTGCCCATTACAAAGGATGAATCAATCTTTACATCCTCGCGGTTCACATCAAGGCGAAACTTAAGCTTGTCTATATTCGCTATATCGGCACTTGTAACAATTCTTCCGCCATCCAGATCTACAAAGCCCTTAAAGTAGTATCTCTTTCTTGCAGGATCAAATATCACATTACCCTTGGAGTTGATTTTGCCCTGGAGTACCTCCAGCATAGGAGTCATAGGAGCGAAAAGCTCAAGATCCATATTGTCTATATCAACCGTCAGCAGCTTGTCCTGAAGCCTGTTGCCGGAAGACAGATCATAATCAGCATCAAATCTGATTTTGCCGTACCGGCCGCCGTCCAGCAGAAATGAAGCAACAGCCTTCCTGTCCTGAACAAAGTTCATGTTCAGATCAATGGAAGTAAACTTTGCCCTGGAATAGACATTGCTGATGGATCCGTTCTTGGAATGAAGCTCAACATTTGCGGTAAGCGGACTGGAGCTGTTTTCCCTGGCAACAGTGACACTGCCGCCAAATGAGGCATTAATGGAAACATCATCCGGAAAATATCTGCGGAGCATGAAGGTGTTGAAACGATTAATTTTAAGATCCAGAGCCATGGCGCCGGAATTCAGATAATACTCCAGTCTGCGGAAAATAAGGGAATTTCCGCTGTTCAGAAAAGTGAACGGTTTGGCCTTTATTTCACCGCTGGCAGCCTTGTACTCAACCATCATGCCGCTTTCCAGAGCATATGTGCGTATAGGTGTGAAGATATCAAGTTTTGGCGACAGCAGCGTATAATCTCCGTTCTCGCTAAGTTTGCCGAGAAATATGGCATCAAACTTGAAATTAGGACTGCCGTCAGCGAAAACATTAAGTTTGTGCTTTGCTGCATCACCGTCAAGCTTGACAGAAATTTTTTTGATTTCCGTGTCACCGGTTTTCAGAGAAGGTATGTCAAGCTCAAGTCTGCCGTTAAAATATTTGCGTGCAAGATCTACAGTCTCGGACGTTTTCAGTCTGATGCTCGGAATTATAAGCTCCTTTCCCCGGGCGAAATCCTTTACATCAAGATCCAGATCTACAGCTGGCTTCAAGGTTGTCCCCTTGACTGAAGCTGCAAGACTCAGCCTGCCGCTCAGCGGCTCCGGCATGAAGGCTCTGGTCAGACGGTTCAGATCCGGGCAGGTGAGATTCAGTTTGAAATTGCTTTCCGAGGAAGGAGAAACCTCACCGTCAATACCAAGTTTCGTCTCACCGATGCTGAGATTTACTGATCTGGCTGTAACCTTTGATTTAATAAGATCATTGATATTAACTACACCCTCTATCTCACCGTTATAGGTAAAAGGATTCTGAGTGTACTGCCCCTCAAACTTTGTCTGATGCAGCTTGAAATCCACAATGGAATCAGCGGTATGATAAACCACATTTCCCTGAAGCCTGCCGTTGAGACGGTCTACATCATCACGACCAAGAATCGGTTTGAACGGATTGCCCCTGGATTCAAGAACCAGATCATCAACAATGATCTGATCATCAGTAAATTTCAATTTTGCAGCGAGATCAAGACTGCCCTGATCCTTGCGTGAAAGATGAATTTTCTCTACCGTAAAATCCTGCACCAGCCCTGCAGCAGCTATGTCAGCATCGAAGAAGCTGCCGGAGCCCAGCTTAACCGCCGATTTAAGATCAATGTCGAATTTATTGAGGTTGCCTTCAAAACTGACTTCACCCTTCTTAAGTTCAGCTACCGGGATCTCGCCCTCGCCCGGCTTCAGCGGCCATGTTACATGGGAATAGGAAACTTTTGCCTTTGAAGTAATGATACCGTCAAGGACGTTAAGAAGTGCACTGACCGCTATTTTTCTTTCATCCTGGGTTTCCACACTGACGTCAAGTCCGGTAAGCTGCCCTCCCACATGTCCCCTGAGCGGAAGACCCTTAAGCTGACCGTCAAGAACGTCATACTGAACAACAGCATCCAGATCCAGATCCAGAGGAAGATAATCCTCCAGTGTTACCGTGCCTCTTATGTTGAAATCGCCATACTGACGGCTTTTGATTACCGCAGGCTGAAGGTTAATTCTGGACTGACGGATATCACCTTTGATAGTAAGATCTATCAGATCCGTATCGTAGCCGGTCATGTGATAACGGACTTTTTTGATATCCAGATCCGCAATATCTATATCAAACGGAATATGAACAGTAGGCAGAGTTTCGATGCGGCTTCTGACCTCCTCCGGATCAAAACCGTTGTCAACCACGGGAACAGGAAGTGTCCCTGCAGGAACGTCCTCTGAATCCTTAAGAAAGAAGTCCAGCATGGAGGCTGACAGTCTGGCGTCACCTATCAGGTGCTGGCTGA
>CADBNP010000249.1 GCA_902796095.1 uncultured Aeromonadales bacterium
CACTTTAGGTAGTAATACCTATCGGGGTTAAAGGCCGGAGGAGTAACATCCGTTACGACGGCTGGGCAGTTACAAGCCCATTTCCTTTAGGTGATGGGTAGTTGACGTATTCTGTTCTGCTGTCTTTGCTGTGAAATGCATTCATGTTAAAATCCACCGCAGTAGCGTTTTTCTGCACTTGAACGTGCACAGGGCTAGTCCGAGCTGCGTAAGTGATTTACAGTTGCTGTTGTCTGGATTCTATGCATTCGGTCTGTTATAAGTCTTTTCCCTTTTTCGTGATTTTTTATAAGAGAATTTTATGATTATTACACCTAAGGTACGTGGTTTTATCTGTACTACAACTCATCCTGAGGGCTGCTTTTCCAATGTCAGAAAGCAGATTTCTGTGATTAAACGGGACGGACCTATGGACAACGGTCCAAAGAAGGTTCTTGTGATAGGAGCTTCCACTGGCTACGGTCTGGCTTCACGTATTGCGGCCGCTTTCGGTTCCGGTGCAGCCACCATCGGTGTATTCTTTGAGAAGCCAGGTACGGAAAAGAAACCCGGTACTGCCGGATGGTACAACTCTGCAGCGTTTGACCGGTATGCGAGAGATGCAGGTCTTTATGTGAAGAATGTCAATGCTGATGCCTTTTCCGATGAATGTCGCAGTAAAGTAATAGAGATCATCAAGCAGGATCTTGGCAAGGTTGATCTTGTTATTTACTCTCTTGCCGCACCTGTCAGAAAGATGCCAGGTACCGGCGAGGTTGTAAGATCTGCTCTCAAGCCTATAGGTCAGGTTTATAAAACAAAGGCAGTCGATCTGAACAAGGATACTATTATAGAGGCTTCTGTAGAGCCAGCCACAGATGATGAGATTGCGAATACCGTCAAGGTTATGGGCGGTCAGGACTGGGAACTTTGGATTAAGGCTCTGAGTGAGGCCGGTGTTCTGGCAGAGGGAGTTAAAACACTCGCCTACAGTTACATCGGCACTGATCTGACATGGCCTATCTACTGGCATGGCACTCTTGGTAAGGCCAAGGAGGATCTGGATCGAGCAGCAAGAAGCAATGACAGGGTTCTTGAGTCAGTGAACGGAAAGGCGTATGTTGCTGTTATGAAATCTGTTATTACTCAGGCTTCTTCCGCAATTCCGGTAATGCCCCTCTATGTTTCCATGGTGTTTAAGATTATGCGGGAGAAGGGACTTCACGAGGTACCGATTGATCAGCTGAATCGTCTGTTCCGTAACAAGCTCACTGCAGGAAATATTGAAACTGATGATGAAGGCCGTATCAGAATGGACGACTGGGAACTCAGGGATGATATTCAGCAGACCTGCCGTGATTTATGGCCTCAGGTAACGACAGAAAATCTGAATGAGCTTACAGATTACCGTCAGTATAAGGAGGAATTCCTTAACCTGTTCGGATTCGGCTGTGACGATGTTGATTATTCAGCTGATGTAAATCCTGATGTTCAGTTTGAGGTTGTTGATCTTACCAGGTAACAGATCATTTTTTTGATATATGCCAGATCCTCCGGATTATCCCGGGGGATTTTTTTATGTAAACTTCTGATGTACCCGGTTTTCTGTATTTTACAATTTTGATAACTGGACTGTTCTGTTCACTGTCGTACGGATATTATCGTTTTTGTTGTTGTGAAGTTAATATTTATTTACGTCAGCTGCAAACATTTCAACCTTGGCAACTTCCGAGAGAGTGGATCCATCTCTCAGCTGGTCGTTTACAAAGCATATTCCCTTGTAGATTTTATATCCGTGGTAAAGGATCACCAGCAGATAGGCAGATATGAATCCGGGAAAGAGCGTGACGATTTCCAGCAGCTTAGTTTCAAAACTTTTGACTGTACTCAGATATGACAGATAGTACAGAATCTGATCGGAGGATTTGTTTACTCCCTGTTTCATGGAATAGAAAATAACAAGGACAGCAAGAGACAGGAGAACCGTTTCAATAAGTGAGTCCAGCTGGTTTTTGACCAGCTGGTGAATATTGCGCCGGTTGATCTGATAGATCAGAAAAACGAGATACACGAGGTTTACAACATACAGTGTCAGTTCAAATGGATTGACATTGTCTATGAGTATAATGTCCTGCAGATAGAAGGTTATGGCAAGAACCCAGAGCAGTATTACAGCTGTATTGACGATAATATGACTGATGGACAGATACTTCAGCTCTATGAGCAGTCTGGTTGAGTTTACCCTCTTTATGTCATCTTCCATATCCGGATTCCCTGAATTCTGATCTATGCTGCTTCTTCCTTCCTTATGACGTTGACTACATGACACATTCTGTACAGCAGCCATATAAACGGCAGTATGCTTATGAAGCACAGGATGTACAGAATATATATGTAGTACGCAGGATGAGTTACAAGCTTTTCAATAATTGACTGCATCAGACTTATCAGAAAGTTGGAATCATAAGGACCTACCAGGGTGAACATATGACCGTCACCGATGGAGCAGGACAGGTGATTCAGAACAGACTGGCCTGCGTTGGTAATATCGAAACCCTGAATGCCTCCCAGGGAATCCTGGCAGTTCGCAATCATGGTTCCGTCCACCCTGCTTCCCACCGTCTGTTTCAGGATCATGAAAACCGCAAAGGGGAGAACGGCAAAATCTGCCAGTATGAGCAGGGCACCGATAAAAACGGATCTGACATAGTAGGAACCCTGCTGTATTCCATTGTCTCCGTAGTCCATGTAAAATTTGTTGTTTAGTTTTCTGTTTCTGTACATAACCCAGAGGGCAAACAGAAGATTGCATACACCTACAGTAAAAATTATTGAGATGGAGTTGAGGGACATGTTGAAAAAGGCGTAAAGATAAAGCGTTATGTTCACAATATCAAATATGGCGAACGACATCAGCAGATAGTCTTTTTTTCTGAAGTTTCCAGCATTCATGATTTGTCCTCAACTGTGGTATTTTTCACATGCTTCCATAGTGTTTTCGATGAGACTTGCTACAGTCATCGGTCCGACGCCGCCCGGTACCGGTGTGATGTAGGACGCTCTCTCTGATGCAGTATCAAACTCTATATCACCGCACAGCTTTCCGTTTTCAAGTCTGTTGATGCCTACATCAATAACTATTGCCCCTTCTTTGATCCAGGAGCCCGGAATGAAGTTAGGCTTGCCGATGGCCACTACCAGTATATCGGCCTGCTCTATGAAAGACTTCAGATTTACCGTGAATCTGTGGGTTGTCAGTGTGGTGCAGCCGGCCAGAAGAAATTCAAGAGTCATAGGCCGGCCCACAATATTTGAAGCGCCTACAACAACGGCATTCTTTCCCTTCAGATCCGTAAAACCGGCCTCTCTGATCAGAGTCATGATCCCCTTCGGCGTGCATGAACGCAGAGCAGGTATTCTCTGTGCCAGCCTGCCCACATTGTATGGATGGAATCCGTCCACATCCTTGTCAGGTCTGATGCGTTCTATAACTTTGGTTGAATCGATGTGCTTCGGGAGCGGGAGCTGCACAAGAATACCGTCAAGAGTTTCATCGGCATTAAGAGCATCAATCTGTTCAAGCAGTTCATTTTCGGTAATGGTTTCTGGAAAATTGTATGCCCTGGATACAAATCCAACCTCTTCACAGGCTTTTCTTTTGGATCCTACATAGATTTTGGATGCCGGATTCTCACCTACCAGAATTACAGCCAGACCCGGAGCCCTCTGTCCTGCGGCGATCCTGGCCTCAACCTTTTCTCTTATCTGATTTCTTATCTTCTGTGCACATGCTTTACCGTCAATGATTTTTGCTGGCATTTAATATAGCTCCTAAAACAGCTCCGAGGTTACATACAGATTTGCATCTATTTTCTCATTTTTAGCTGTCAAGCGGTATGATTTTTTGCTTCTCAGCCTCCTTAACCCGATCTGTCGCTCAAAATATGGAGTGTTTTCTGAAAGATCCTGGCAATCCGGGTTTCTGCAGCTCTGACTGTGAGACTTGCTCCGAACCTTTGACACTTTTTGGTAATTACATCTTGTCATGTTTTGATAAAATTTATTCTGCAGATTGCAGAGTTTCTGCTTTCTGCGGGGACGGTACCTGTGTTTTCTGTATTTTTACTGGCAGTTACTATGAAGGATAAGGTTGAATATTCCGACAGTGCACTTAATGAACTTAAGAATTTCGGAGAAGGGAATGTTTTTACTGCAATAAAAACTACCTGGTATACGGTATTTCTTCTTTGTTCAACCGTGCTTTTTCTCTGTGCCGTGATATGGTCTGTTTATGGCAGGATCACGGTAAGCATCACAGGCAGAGGTATTACTCTTTTGTCCGGAGGTGTAAGCGTGGCCACTGCACCGGCTGCAGGTGTCATTACAGGAATCAACGTAGATCAGGGAGCGAAGGTGCTGGCCGATCAGATTATCGGTCAGATATACAGTGCAGATTCTGATTATCAGTTCAGTACGAAAATGTCGAGACTGCAGGGAGAACTCGGCAAACTTAAGCTGAAGCGGCAGGAACAGAGCATCTCATCACTGCAGGCGAAGCTTCTGGATGAGGATATGAGGATCCTTCATGATGAAATCGAATCTCTGAGACGAATGAGCATTGACAGTACATACGTTCGTGCCAAATCAACCGGAACTGTGATAGAACTTCTGAAGGACAGGGGGGCATATGTCAGGCAGGGAGATAAAATCGCCCTGGTTGCTTCGGATCTTAAAAAAGGCATTTATCTTGTGGCGTATATTCCGGCAAAAAACGGTAAGCGGATAAAAAACGGAATGCGGGCGTTCTTTTCTCCCAGCGTTGCTCCGGCAGAGAGATACGGATATGTAAGGGCTGTGGTGAGAGATGTGAGCGATGCCCCGATTAACCGGGAAACCATACTGAGGGAGCTTCTGAACGGTACTCTTACAGATATGCTGGCAGGAGATGAAGCCATGATCCGGGTGGTAATTGAGCTGATGCCGGATGAACATACGCCGAGCGGCTACTCCTGGACCGGCAGCAGCAGTTATGAGCATCGGCTGACCAACGGCATATACGGTACTGTAATCATTAACGTGGAGGACAGGTCTCCCGTTTCATACATAGTGCCTGGGATCAGAAAATTGCTTGAAGGCAGTACGGATGAATCTGATGAGTAGAATATTTTCCGGATCACGTATTAAGACTCCTGATGTTTTGCAGATGGAAGCGGCGGAATGCGGAGCAGCGAGTCTTGCCATAATTCTGGGTTTTTACGGACGCTTTGAATCGCTTGAAACTCTCCGTGAGGACTGCGGTGTGACGCGTAACGGCAGCAGGGCTTCACATATTCTTAAGGCGGCCAGAAAATACGGGATGAAAGCCTGCGGCTATCAGATCCCGTGCAGTGAACTGCTGAAATACCGCCGTCCCGTGATAGTCTTCTGGAATTTTGAACACTATCTGGTGTATGAGGGATGCAGTGCGGATCACAGCAGAATATATCTCAATGATCCGGCGGAGGGACACCGCATTGTAGATCTGGCAACTTTTGAGGGTTCATATACAGGAGTTGCTCTTGATTTTGAACCGGGGGAGGAATTCAGACAGAACCGCAGAAACCATGGCGTTCGAGTATCACTTCAGAGAATTATGGCAGGTATCCGGGATCCTGTTTTCAATCTGATCTGGGGAGGCATTCTTTTTTCTGTCATGGGGGCTGTTGTTCCTGTACTGTTTCAGATCTTTGTGGACAGCGTTCTTATAGACGGTGACGACTGGATGGTTTCTCTTATTGCTGTTTTTTTCTGCTGTATGGCTTTTCTGACGGTGATACGGATTATTCAGTCGCTGATTTTAAGAAAAATTTCTTTGTTTCTTAACGTTAACCGGACTGTTTCGCTGTTTCGCCATCTTTTCGGTCTTCCATCCTGGTTTTTTTCCAAAAGAAACTCCGGTGATCTGCAGCATCGTCTCTTCATTACCGGGGAACTGGGATATGATTTTGTGCTTGTTTTTTCCGACTGTGTGACAAGGATGGTTGCCATTGTACTGTACGGCGGCATGATGCTGTTTTACTGTCCCTGGATGATGCTGGCTGCCGTTCTGCTTACTTTGTGTCAGTGTCTGTTTCTTTTCACAGTATCGGAACGAAGGACGGCACTGGAGCAGAGTCTTCAGGATCTCAGAACGAAAATGCTGGATTCTGTAATATCCGGGGTCGATAACTTTGAGAGCGTAAAAACCGCAGGTCGGGAGAATTTTATTTTCAGAAGCTGGAGCGACAGTGCCGCCTCCTACAATCTGAAGCAGATATCCTTCGGCCTTCTTTCGTTTTTTTTTCACAGAGTATCATCCGCGCTCGGCTTCCTTGTAAGTATTGTACTGTTCTGTCTCGGCATCCGTTTTGTCATGCAGGGTCATATGACAATGGGTGAGCTTTTTGCCTTTATTCTCATCGCAGGTCTTTTTACAGATCCGTGCCTTCATTTCATGGAAAGTATCGCTCGGTTTCGAAGTCTTCAGTCCCAGTCGGCAAGAATTGATGATATCAGCCGCTGTCCGCCGGATGACATTTTTTCAAAGGATCCTGAGACTCAGCGTTCCGTGGAGACAAATGCTGTTCTGGATCTTAGAGAGATTTCGTTTTCATACGGCTGCTATGACGAACCTGTGCTCAGAAATGTTTCCCTTACCGTAAGACCTGGAAAAAAGGTTGCTGTTGTCGGAACGTCGGGATCAGGGAAGACAACCCTTGCAAAAATAGCGGCAGGTCTGCTGAAGCCGGCGTCGGGAGATGTTTTGGTCAACGGTGTGCCTATCGGCAAATATACGGCGGACGAATTTCACCGTATTGTAGGCATGGTGGATCAGTCCTCACTGCTGCTTTCCGGAACTGTTGGTGAAAATCTCTCCATGTTTTCTCCAGTGATAGATCCCAGGAGCGTAAAAAACGCGATCCATGATGCTCACATTGAAACAGAACTGCTGAAAAGGGGCAACCCGGTCAATATTTCCGTAATGGAGAATGGATCCAATTTTTCAGGCGGGCAGTGTCAGCGTATGGAAATTGCAAGAGTTCTTACCAGAAACACCCCTGTTGTGATCCTCGATGAAGCCACCTCGGCCCTGGATACTATCACAGAAAGCAGAATAGACAGTTCCCTGACAAGAAGGGGTGTTTCCATGCTGGTTATCGCACATCGCCTCAGCACAGTGAGAAACGCAGATGAGATCATAGTTCTTGATCAGGGCAGAGTTGTTGAAAGAGGAACTTTTTCCGAACTGCTGAGCTTAAACGGTCATTTCAAAAAGATGATGACTCTGGAGAATACCGGCGATGACTGAAAAAATCAGAGTTTTTTATCCCGGATCGGCATTTGATGATGCCGAACCCGGAGTTTCCTTCAGAATTCTTGAGGGACGTATAAACTGCTATCTTGATATTGCAGGGGAAAACGGATCTGCAGAGAGTATTTATATCGGTACACTGCTCAAGAATATGTGCTTCAGAAACTACGGCGATTCTGAAATATCCGGCAACATTCGTCTTTCGATCCGCATTGCCGCTGAATTCCCGACTGTAACAGAGATGGTCCCGGGTGGCGGAGAATGTGCGGATCGTGATCTGCTTGGTGTTTTCGGAAGCATCTATGCCGGTACAAATTCCTTTACCGGCGGAGAACTTACTGAGTTTATTTACAGGATCATTGCTCAGGTAAGGGATGATGAGGATCAGATCCGTCTGAAATCGAAACTGAAGAACGGGGCTGAAATTGACGGTATTTTTTCCAGACTGGGGAAGTTCGGTGGACTGGAAACCTGTGAACGCGGCACTCGCGGGGGCAGACAGACCGATGATGGCGGAGCATCACTTTCAGCTGCGGTGGAATACCTTCTTCATTACTACGGTCTGACTGTTCCATCTGATATTATTGGCAGACTTTCCGCCGTTTCTTCTGATTATCATGAAGCTCTGTCAGCTTTTGCCTTTCAGTCAGGGATCCGCACCCGCAGGGTTGAGCTTCCCGCCGATTTTCATGAGAGGACATCCATGAATCCTGTACTGGCGTTTCGGCGCAGCGGGGAATTTGTTAAGCCGGTTGTTCTGTTTATGGAGTTCGGATCCTGCCGGTGTTTTGATCCTGTAAACGGTGATTTTACGAAGATAACTTCAAAAAATGCTGCTTCAGTGCTGAGTACCGCATATCAGTTTTATCCATCTCCCTGCCACGGCGTGTCTGCTCTGACGGAGATGTTTGGCTTCATAAGAGCCGGACTTGGTCGCATAAAGGGAATGTTTGTACTTTTTCTGATCATAGCCCTTCTTTTTTCTGTTACGGCACCCGGTGTATTTTTCTTTATTCTTGATACTTCAGTACCCATGGGTGACAGTACTGAAATAACTTACTTTACGGTGATCCTGATCCTGCTTGGATTATGCAGTGTATGCGTGAGTGTCTTTCCTGAATTTGTGATCCACCTTTTTAACATGACGATGTATGAGCATCTTCAGTCTGTGCTTTTTGACAAACTGCTCAGAATGCCTGTTTCTGAATTTAAAAAATATGAATCAGGTGATCTTGTTTCCAGAATAATGGGGATTGAAAGTCTCAGAGCAAGTCTGTTCAGATGCTTCATGGGGCTGTTTAAATTTATCCTGTTTTCTCTTACAAGTCTTGCAGTGATGTTTTATATTGATTCCGGCATGATGCAGTGTACTCTTGCGGTTACTCTTCTTATGCTTGCAGTCGTATGGTTCATCGGTTTCAGAAGATATTCATTTATCAGTGACAGAATGGAACTGTCCGGTCGCATTGACGGTATGCTCAGACAGTTTTTCAACGGTGTCGATAAAATCAGAATGGCCGGAGCAGAAGAAAATGTGCTCAGAAAGTATATGAAACTTTTTTCCGACTATGTAACTGTTGATTACTCTCTGCAGTTGTATCACACCGGGGCTGCAGTCATACGGAAAATATATGTGCCGGTCACTGTCGGTGTATTCTGCATCGCTGCCGGCGGAATGTTCGGGATCCCCAGAACTCTTCCCGTCTTCATTTCTTTTCTGGGTTCCTTCATGATTTTCCAGTCCGGCGTCGTGAGCATGATGGAAATGCTGTGGACTCTGCCGTTTCTGCGGGCGGAATACAACCGGATAAAACCTATTCTTGAGGCGGAAACTGAAAATCAGGAGAACTCATCCCCTGTTGAAGAAATTGACGGCAGCATTGAGGCATCCCATGTTTATTTTCGTTACTCGTCTGATGAGTCACCGGTGCTGGAGGATATAGATTTTAAAATCCGGCCTGGGGAGTTTGTTGCATTTGTCGGCGCTTCCGGTTCTGGTAAAAGCACCCTGCTTAAGCTGCTGCTGGGTTTTCTGAGTCCGGACAGCGGTGTGGTGTATTACGGCGACAGAGATCTGTCGGGAATTGAACTTGGTTCCCTAAGACATCAGATGGGCGTGATCCTTCAGACCGGCAGAATTTTTAACGGCAGCATACTTGAGAATGTGACTTTCGGTACATCCGGGTACTCCAGGGAGGATGCACTGAGAGCCATGCAGCAGGCTGAACTTACCGATCTGATTGATGAACTTCCCATGGGGATCTACACCAGGGTATCAACCGACAATCTGTCCGGCGGTCAGCAGCAGAGGATTCTTATTGCCAGGGCTCTTATCGGAAACCCGAGGATCCTTATAATGGACGAAGCCACCAGTGCTCTTGACAATATAACCCAGCAGAGGATCCAGGATAATCTGGAAAAACTTAAAATGACCAGAATTGTAGTAGCACACCGGCTTTCCACGGTGGTTCATGCCGACAGGATTTTTGTTATGGATCACGGGCGGATAGTTCAGTGCGGAACATACAGCGAACTGAATTCACAGCCTGGTATTTTCAGAAATCTGGCGGCAAAACAGACTCTCAGGAGATCACAGAATGTTTAAAAATGTTGTGGTATCTGTATTTCTTTCCTTCTTTGTGGTGATTATTGTGCATGGAATTATTTTCGGAGGCACTGACAGGCTTGTAGATCGTGATTTCACATCGCTGCACAGGAATGCGAGAACTGCCGCCGTTAATGATTCTGATGCCATCAGGATTGCCGGTGTATACAATAATTCGGAGTGGCTGGAGCGGCTTCTCGTTGATTCCATGAAAAAAACTGCGGAGCTGATTAACAGTCGCGGAGGCATCAGCGGCAGAAAACTTGAACTCAGTTTTCATGATGTGCAGGGAGATCAGATTGAAAACCTGGCAAGAATACAGACAGTATGTTCCCCGGCGGATGTGGCAGTGTGCGTCGGTCCGCTCAAGTCTGATTACGTGGTACCGGCAAGATCGATAACAACTTTCTCCTCTGTGCCGCTGGTTTCCCCGTCCGCTGTTTACTCGGAAAAACTCAGAAGTCTGGATAATGACAGCTATGTGACTTTGTTTCCTCCGTTAAAGGCTCTTGTCAATGCAACTCTTGATCATATGAACAGACAGAAGATTGATGATCTTGTCATAGTGTGTCCGGAGAACGGAACCTACGGTGATCTGTACTCCACTCTTCTTGAACGCTACAGTCAGCAGATTGGCGGTTTTCATATTATCCACCGTCTTACGTATCAGACTCCGTTTAATGAGTTTGTGGTCAGCAGTTTACTTAAAAGCGTGCTGAGCCGTCATCAGTTTGATGCTGTTTTTTATGCCGGAGGTACTGCTGATTTTGATAAATTCATGTCGGTCTACAGTTCTCTCGGTCTGTCAGTTCCTGTGTACGCCACAGAAATTATCAATACACCATCTGTCAGAGACGCCGGGTACAATACCAGAATTTATATTCCGTTTTTCAATACTGATTATCTCCAGGCCAATATAACAGGTGAATACAGAATACCTCTTGATGAAAACAATCCAGATTTCAGTTTTATGGCACAGTGGCTTATAAATGAGGTGGCAGAATATCTGGCGGAAGGGAATTATGATCCTGTGGAAATGTCAGACAGGATAAGGAGAAAAACGGCTCTTGTCTATGAGAACATGGATCTGAATGCTGCATTCTTTATTGACAGCATATCAGGTCCCGGGAGAGAAGATACCGCTGCCGGAGATGGCAGCGGTGAAGCTTTTACAGGGGAAAACCGAAAATAAGGAAAATATCCCGCTTCAGATTACGTAGTACCAGCTGTCGTCATCTTCCGGTTTTCCTGTTTTTGAAATCTGAAGTTCATGGATTCTGACGCTTACCTTTGAACCTGGTTTTATGGACTTCGTTATAAAGGCGTTGCCTCCGATAACTGAGTCATGTCCGATAACGGTGTTTCCTCCGAGAATTGAGGCGTTGGAGTATATTGTTACGTTATCTTCGATAGTCGGATGGCGGCGGACATTTTTGAGACTCTGACCGCCCTGGGTTGACAGAGCTCCGAGTGTCACGCCCTGATAGATTTTGACGTGATCGCCTATTACGCAGGACTGACCTATAACAATACCTGTTCCGTGATCTATAAAGAAATAATGTCCAATGGTGGCATCAGGGTGAATATCGATTCCGGTACGGCTGTGGGCATATTCCGACATGACTCTCGGGATCAGAGGAACATTAAGCAGACTGAGTTCGTGTGCAAGCCGATGGATGCTGATGGCAAAGAATCCGGGGTAAGCTACAATAATTTCCCCCGGACTGCCCGCAGCCGGATCTCCTGCATACGTAGCCTCAAGATCCTCTTCAAGTTTTGCCCGGATGGACGGGAGTCTTTTTAGAAATTCCGTTGTGATTTCATCAGCCTTTGCCGCGTTCTCTTTCTTTATCTCATCGCTGTTTTCTTCAGACTGGTTGTTGAGAACTCTGGATATCTGGTGGCTCAGATGAAAATGAATATCCTCAATGATGGGTGCCACAATGCTGTTAATGTTATAAATCTTGTAATTGCATGAACGGTAGTAGCCGGGGAAGAGAAGCTTCAGCAGATTGCGGATACACTCGAATATGGTCTCCCGATCAGGCTGATGGAAGATGTTTTCCATATTGTCGATGGCTCGTTTAGAGGAGTAGTCTTCGAGCAGGTTCTTCGTCAGTTCGTGCAGATCCATGCTGATTTTGTCTCTTTGTTCTTCAGTTATCATGTGTTCCCCAATTCGAAACTTTTCGTTACGTTAAAAAGTGTGATGTCTGTCGTTAAAAATGTAATGTCAATTATACATATCGAATATTAAAAAACCTATTCTTTTAGTATGTTTTAATTTTCTTTTTCAGAAAATATTCTTTAATATCCTCTGTCGGGATTTACGCGGTGAACAAGTGGCTCACCCGCCGCATAGTGTTTAAGATCTTCTGTGAACATATCCAGAACTCTGCAGACAGTTCTTTCCAGTGTTCTCTGTCCTGCCATGTGGGGAGTAAGCAGCAGGTTCGGAGCTGAAAGCAGAGGATCATCCTTTGTCACAGGCTCGTGTCTAATTACATCCAGGGCAGCTCCTGCCAGTTTACCGCTTTCAAGCGCTTTTATCAGACTTTCCTCGTCAATGGCACTTCCCCGTCCCACATTTATCAGCATGGCACCGTCACGGAGCAGATCTATCTGCCTTGAACCGATGATTCCTACGGTTTCCTCTGTCTCCGGAAGAGCCATGATCAGCAGATCTGTTTTGGAAAGAACCGAATCCAGCTCCGTGACAGGCAGAACTTCATTGTAACAGCAGGATTTTCTTATGCCTGTTTTGGAAATTCCGGTGATGCATTCCGGTTCAAAGGCCTGGAGTCTGGCTGCAGTGGTGTTTCCTATGTCTCCTGTTCCGAGAACTGTGATCCTGCTGCCGTAAATGGATCGCAGTCTGCGGTCGTTTCTCCATATGTCATGTCTCAGATCCTCCAGATATTCAGGGATCCTGCGCATAAGCATCAGGATCATCATGATTATGTGTTCCGATATGGTGACTCCGTATGCTCCGGAAGAGCAGGAAAGCAGGCAGTCACCGGATTTAATCCTTTCAATCGTGGTGTAGCCGTTGACACCGGCGGTGGGCAGACATATCCACTTCAGGTTATCAGGAACAGCAACCCCTAGATCATATATTCCGAAGAAGATCTCGGCATCTTCAAGATTTTCTGCTGCACTTCCCGGCTTATAGAGCACGGAAAAGCCCAGCCTTTCGGCTTCTTCAGTCAGAGCCCCAAGCTTTTCCTGAGAAAGCGGTTCTGCAACGATTATGTTTCTTCCCATTTGCAGTTTCCTTTGATTTGTCTCTATAATTCTAATCGATTTTTTGTGATGAGTCTTTTTATTTAGACATCAACTTTGCTCTGAATATCTCTGATGGAAGTACGTAGTCCATATCGGGGCTGTTTTCCGGTAAAATTATAGCAGTTACTTATATCGTTAGCAGGGAAGTGAATAGCTGCCGGTGCGGAATGTCATGGTTAGACTGACTGAGAGGAGATTCCTCACTGATCCGGAATCCTGTAATGGCAGATCTGCAGTAAAACTGACATCGGGTATTTTCTATATTCGGCCGTCTGAAGCAGTTTGTCTCTGCTGCAGTAAAATGTTATGAGCACAGTTAACTGACGTATCTGGAGTTTTGGAGTTGTTATGAGTGGTATGCTTGGTGAGTTTATTGATTTGGATCTGCTGAAGAGCATGGTTCGGCAGTACGAAATCCGGTTTGAAAGACTTAAGAAGAAAAAGGAGTCAGAAATCAGTGAGAGAGCTCTGTCATGGGACTTTGCTGACATATTTGATGATCGCAACAACGAAACTGTTGAGGGAGAACTTCAGAAACTTCGTTTTGAGTTTATGAAGAGTTTTCTTCAGAATATCAAGTCGGAGGGACTGGTTTCCGGATTTTGCGGTTTTGATCTTGTAATGCAGTATGACAGTCATAACGAAATGTTCATTCTTGTGGATAAGTGGAGTGATCTGGATGATGAACTTATAGCCATACTGTATGATAAATGCAGGAGTTATCTTGAAAGAAATCCTTCAGACAGGTGTACAGTCGTTGAGCTGTTCGGCGAGCAGGGTATCATTGAAGGATGGACAGGAGGTGATCCGGAAATTGATAAATCCATGTCCTGGATTTCGCGGGATCGGCTGTTCTGCCGTATTGCAGGAACTGATCTGACTGTTCAGCTTATGGATTTTCTGTCCGACAAGGCAGTAAAATCCTGAATAAAACTTCAATCAGGGAGTGATTCTGTTTCATTTTCAGCGTATACCGGAGTCATCGGCGTTTTTTGGAGCTGTGACTCCGCATTTGTTTTCATGAAAAAAACCTGTGCCGGAAAAAAATGAAGGGCCCATTTCTGAGCCCGCAAACATAAGGAGATATTTATGAAAAACCACTAGAAGAAACAAGAAAACAACAAATACCAACAACACTATGGGGTATCAGTTATGTTACTGTTATCGATTCTATTGACTGGAAGAACCGTTTTCAATGATCCCGTAGCTGTTTTGTTATTAGGATCTCTTTTTGGAAAAATATCGTGCTTTTTTGTGGTTTTTCATGCGTTCAGTTAATGTTTCAGTCCGGTATGGAGATCCTGAATGAACTTAAAAAGTAAATTTTAAGTCCGGATAACTTTATGATGTATCATGTGGATCCAGGATCAACACTGTCCATTAACATATCCAATAATTTCAGTTGCGAAATACCACGGTTTTGTTTCCGTATATGAATACCTTGTCGTCTAGAACATAGCTAAGTGCGTGATCAAGCACCATTCTTTCTATATCCCTTCCGGCTTCAGCCATATCTGCCGCTGTGAAATTATGATCCACCTTGATGACGTCCTGATCAATAATCGGCCCTTCATCCAGATGCTCGGTTACAAAGTGAGCGGTTGCACCTATTATTTTTACACCGCGGTTGTAGGCCTGTTCATAAGGTTTGGCACCGATAAATGCAGGAAGAAATGAGTGGTGAATGTTGATGATACGGTTTGGATATGCGTTGATGAATTCCGGAGTAAGAATGCGCATGTATTTTGCCAGAACAATATAGTCAGGAGCATATCTGTTGATAACCTCCATAATCTTGCGGCAGTGTTCCTCTCGTGTGAGATTTTCGTGACTTACGAAATGAAAATCTATTCCGAACTTCTCGGTGAGATCTCGAAGTGTGTCGTAATTGCCGATGACTGCGGCAATTTCAAAATTCATGGTTCTCGCGTAGTGCTTGAGAAGAAGGTCACCTATGCAGTGCATCTCCTTTGTCACCATCACAACAAGCTTTTTGCGGGAAGCTGTAACCAGACGTACTGAAGCTTCCTTCGGCAGTGCATCCCTGACATCCTGAAGGAATTCCGCACAGAACTCACCCTCGAGAACTGTTCTCATAAAAAAACGCTGCTGCTGGTTGGCTACGAATTCAGTATTCTTTATGATGTTCAGATTATATTTGCTGCAGATGCCGGTAACTCTGAAGATAAGACCGGTTTCATCTGGACAGTCGGTTAACAGTATTTTGCGTTCCATTCAGAATTCCTTGAATTTCATGTTTCAGATAAAAAAATCCCGCATATTATAACTCATAGACGACGGGAAAACCCACGGTTTTAACTGTGAGCATGACGCGAGCATTCTCAAGTGGCAGAAAAACAGAGTCAGGAGCGAAAGCATCAGTGCAGGAATCACTGATGAGGAATTCAGGGACTTCAGTCGTGTGAAGTGAAAGATCCTCCATGAGACTATTTTCAACTGGTGCAGGACTTTTGCTTTCAGGGAAGGATGAATCTTTTAGTGTGAGTTCAGAGACTGTAACTGTCTTTTGGATATCGACTGATATTTGAACTGTTAATTCATAAAATGCTTGACGAAAATAATTTTGCATCTATAATTCATCACATGATGATTTTTCATCAGTCGGTGATTAGCACAGCCCGGTAGTGCACCTGGTTTGGGACCAGGGTGTCGTAGGTTCGAATCCTACATCACCGACCATTCTTCCTC
>CADBNP010000250.1 GCA_902796095.1 uncultured Aeromonadales bacterium
TAATGTTGTCGGTCAGTACGGTTCAGATCGTTTTGTCATTGACAGGTATATTATTACTGCCGATAAGCGGGGATTCTATATCCTGCCTGTAACCGGTATTGAAGGCATTGCGATCCTTGGGGTGACTGTAAGAAACATACCTCCCGGGGATTTTAATCTCCTCATTGATGACGGCTTTGTTGAATCTCTTGATGATCCGTACCGGAAGGATGCTTCTGCCGACGACAGGGCAGAAAGAAGTGAAAATACAGTTGCTTCAGCGGATCCGGATGCAGCGGCATCTTTTACGGCGTCACAGACGGAAGACAGTCAGAGAAACTGCAGATCCGCCCGTTCTCATTATGCCGGCGGCACATCAAATCACGGTGCGAAAGTCAGACATGTCAGATATACAGCTGATAATGTTCCGGATGTAATCAGCAGAGACTACCGGATCTTCAAAGACAACACGAAGAAATTGCTCGAAGCAGGCAGATTGCGTAACGGCAGATTGCGCCGCAGCCGGGACTGTACTGCCTTACCGTCTTTCATTCCTTCACCGGGTTTGTCGTCAACCGATGCTTTAGCCCGACGCCAGGCTTCTGCTCATGATCCGCTACCGGACTTCAGCAGGAGTTCAGGGTACAGTACTGGAAAGACTGCAGTCACTTCCTCCACGGAAATATACGGCGGCGGCTGGCTTACGGATGATCCGGAAACCCAGAATGTTCATCTCGGCATAACCATTACCACCTTCAAACGTGAGAAGGAGGTGAAGGCTGCGGTTTCCAGACTGGTCAGGGACATATCTTCCCATCCGAAGTATGCTGAAAGCATCGATATTGTCGTGGTTGACAACGGAAATACGCTGATCCAGGATGATGTAAAGGGCGCACTTCTCATTACCAACCGCAATCTCGGCGGCACAGGAGGTTTTACCAGAGGTCTTATTCACTACCAGGAGACAGGCAGGCACACTCACTGTCTCTTTATGGACGATGACGCCAGCTGCGAGGCGGGAGCAATTTTCAGAAGCATGTCATTCCAGAGACATGTGACTGATCACAGGGTGGCACTTAGCGGAGCCATGCTTTTTGAGAATATCAAATTCATGCAGTGGGAGAACGGTGCATGGTTTGACGGAGGATGTCATTCCATCAAGCGGGATTTTGATCTGCGGGATCCTGTAAAGCTGTATGAAAACGAGGAGGATGTGGATAAGCCGATATACGGAGCCTGGTGGTTTTTCTTCTTCCCGCTTGACGTGGCAAAGAACTATTCGCTTCCTTTCTTTGTCCGGGGAGATGACATAGACTTCTCCTATGCCAATGACTTCAGAGTTGTTTCTCTGAACGGCGTATCCTGCTGGCAGCAGGACTTCAAGACCAAGGAAAGTGCTATGACGGCCTATCTGTTCCTGCGCAGCCACATTGTTCATCATATGACTGTACCGACTTTAAAATGCTCCTATAAAATCATGAAGAAGATTCTCTGGGGACATTTCAGGGAGTACAACAATTCCTATTTCTACGGCACTGCTGCCTGCGTCAATCTGGCCATGAAGCATGTAATGATGGGACCTCAGTTCTGGGAGGATAATATTGTTCCGGTGGAGGTGCTCAGGCAGATCAAGGAGCTGAGCCAGTGTGAGAAGCCGGTTTCCTATACTGAGGAGGAGCTCAGAAGTCTCGGTCTTGAACTGGCAGACTGCAATCTCAAAACAAAAATATTTCCTGTCCTGATCCGCAAATTAAGTCTTTACGGCCACCTCCTTCCTGATTTCATGATCAGAAAGACGCCGAAGGCCAAGCTTCCGAAGTGGATGACTCCGCGAAAGGAAAGAACCTATATGAGAAGCCAGATCACCGTGCTTGACGAACTCAACAGGACAAAAACAGTGCTGAAGCGTTCTCCGTGCACCTATTTTAAAAATCTGTTCACGTTTATGTTCCTGTCCTTCAAGCTGAGAATAATTCTTCCTTCTCTCAGAAGAAAGTATATGAAGGCTCAGTCGGTGCAGAGAACAAGAGAATTCTGGAAGAAACAGTTTGATAACGGTGCCGGAGCAGACAAAAAACAGTGATCTTCTGTGGTATAATCACTGAATTGTGTGTCCGTGATCAAACAGGGTATGAAAATCTCCGGACTCCTGGAACCTGTCAGAAACGCCGGATGATGCAGTCTGGAAACGGCAGACAGGACGGAGACTGCTGAGATGCGGAACTTGCAGGATCAGGACATTTAAGTTTGAAACAGGAATGAAACAGCAGATGAATGTGGTAGTCGGTGCCGGCATTTCCGGCATAACAGTTGCCAGGCTTCTGGCAGAAAAAGGGGAAAAGGTTCTCGTAGTCGAGCAGAAGGAGCATATCGGCGGCAACTGCTATGACAGCTACGATGAAAACGGAATATGTGTACATAAATACGGTACCCACATATTCCACACGGATCTGGAAAATGTCTGGAGATTTGTCAGCCGTTTTACCGACTGGTATCCGTATATGCACAAGGTGCTCGGTCTGGTGGACGGTCAGCTTGTTCCTATTCCCTTCAATCTGAATTCAATTCATAAGGTATTTCCGGAAAGTCTGGCGTCAAGACTGGAGGAAAAGCTTATATCCCGTTTCGGATTCAGCAGGAAGGTTCCAATCCTGGAACTCAGAAATGCGGGAGATCCGGATCTTGATTTTCTTGCAGACTACATATACAGAAAGGTCTTTCTGATCTACACCATGAAGCAGTGGGGATTGAAGCCGGAGGAGGTGGATCCCGGCGTTACAGCCAGAGTTCCGGTTTATGTAAGCAGAGACGACAGATATTTTCAGAACAGATGGCAGGGCATTCCGGCTGAAGGTTATACGCCCATGCTCAGGAAAATGCTGGATCATGAAAATATCGAACTGAGACTCGGGTGCAGCTGGAAGAGCATCGAAGATCAGCATGTCAGTGACAGAATATTCTATACCGGATCTGTGGATCTCCTGATGGACAGGAAACTTGGCGATCTGCCGTACCGCAGCATCAGACTTGACTTTAAGACTTATAAAAAAGAATATTTTCAGACTGTTGCCGTGGTTAACTATCCTGAAAACTATGACTTTACCAGAATCGGAGAATACAAGTATTTTCTGGATGACAGATCTCCGAACACTGTAGTTTCCTATGAATACTCATCAGATTATGTTTACGGTAAAAATGAACCGTATTATCCGATCAAGAGTGATGACAATCTTGCCAGATATGAAGAGTATGTGAAGCTGGCAAAGGAAAAGTTCAGAGATATCCATTTCCTGGGCAGACTGGGCGATTACAGATATTACGACATGGACAGGGCTGTAGAGAGGGCGGTGTCTCTTGTGGAGGGACTGAACTGACATGGGAGTGACCCGCCGGAAGATTTGAACCTGGTCCCGAAGGAAACGGAGGCATACCGGAGGCGTAAGCCAATGGATCCGGGAAGGGAGAAGATCAGTATGAAAAATTACTGTTGACAGTTCCGGTTCCGGCCGACTACGGAACCGGAGGGTATGGTTCAGACTCAGACAAACGGGTTTTGAAGTAAAAGGGAATTTTAAGTAAGCGGAATTTTCAAATAAAAACCGGATTCTGAAATAAAGCTGTATTCTGAAGTTAGCCGGATTTTGAAATAAAAAAACGTTGCAAAAAAGTTGTGCGAAAAAATTACGGAATAAATAAAGAATAACTGGAGAATGATTTTATATGAAAGTAACAAAAGCTGTGATCCCTGTGGCCGGACTTGGAACAAGAATGCTGCCTGCAACCAAGTCGATTCCGAAGGAGATGCTTCCGATAGTTGACAAACCGCTGATTCAGTATGTTGTCAATGAGGCTGTCCAGGCCGGGATCAGGGATATTATTTTTGTTACCCACTCATCAAAGAATGCCATTGAGAATCATTTTGACAGAAGCTTTGAACTGGAATCAACTCTTGAAAAACGAGTAAAGCGCCAGCAGCTTGCCGAAATCAGAGCCATCTGCCCGAAGAATATAACCATCATGCATGTGAGACAGGGTGAAACCAGGGGCCTGGCTCATGCCATATCAAAGGCAAAAGAGCTGGTGAGAGGCGAGCCTTTTGCTGTTATTCTGCCGGATGTGTTGATTGATGAATTCAGCTGCGATTCTCTTAAGGACAATCTGAAGGAGATGATAGCCAGGTTTGAGGAGAACGGAAAAACTCAGATTATGGTTGAGAAGGTTGCCAGGGAAAGTGTCAAGAATTATGGCATCATCGATTTTGCCGGATCTGAGAATGCCGAGAACAGAGATGAGCACGGTCATGCGATATATGCACCGGGAAGTTTTGTTTCTGTTTCCAGTCTTGTGGAAAAGCCTTCAGTTGAGGAAGCGCCTTCTGAATATGCCATCGTCGGACGCTATGTTCTGCCTGACAATATCTGGGAATATCTTGAATATACTCCGCTTGGAGCCGGTGATGAAATCCAGCTTACAGATACCCTGAAGCTTCTGCTCAGGGAAAATGAGATTGAGGCCTATGTTCTGAAGGGCAGGAGCATGGACTGCGGAAGCAAGCTTGGTTATATCGAGGCTTTTATCAACTATTCCATGCATGATACGAGATATGCCCAGGCATTGAAGGAATATGTCAGAAATTCCGGTCTGCTTGACTGAGCTTATTGCGGACAGCACTGAAGTGCGTCGGTGCGGTGATAATTTAGTGTTGAGGATTTATGAAAGATTATAAGGTTGCCTATCTGGCATGGCTTGGCATCAACTACGGCAGTACTCTTCAGGCCTTTGCCCTGTACAAAACCATTCAGAAGCTGGGGTACCCATGTGAAGTTATTGGTGCCGAAGGTTTTATCAACGGCGAAAAGCCGCAGCCCGAACTGAAGGAGAAGGATCCTAAAAGATACGACTGGGCCATGACCAAGTACAACTTCAACCGGTTTATGCACAGGCATTTCGTCTTCAACGCCAGGCTTGGAAGAATTCCGGAGGATTCCGGACTGGAGCAGGATCAGATTGAGGAAACTGAAAAGTTTTCAGCATTCGTATGCGGCAGCGATCAGATATGGAAGCCGGGAACCTTCTGGTTCAGATCAAAGCAGTATCTTCAGTTTGCCCCAACCTCAAAACGTGTCGCCTATGCTCCTTCCGTAGGATGGAAGCAGATCCCTGATAATTTCAAGCAGAATGTCACCCAGTGGAAGGAATGGCTCAGCAGTGTACCGTATCTTTCCACCAGAGAACTTACGGGGACGGCTCTGGTTGAGGAGATGACCGGTCGCCCGACTCAGACGGTTGTTGATCCGACCATGCTTCTCACTCCGGACGAATGGCTTGCCCATATGAAGGATCCTGTTTATTCAGAGGAGATAAGCAAAATCCTGAATTCAGGCAAGAAATATCTGCTGGCCTATTTTCTTGATCATGTGGAAAGGTTCAGAGACAAGGTCAGAAGTCTGGCGGAAAAGCTGAATCTGGAAATAGTATGGCTTACCGGACGAGACAATACAGGACCGCTCCAGGTCAACTGCACCGATACTGATCCTGCAGGGTTTGTCAATCTGATTAACAAGGCCGAGTTCGTCTGTGTGGACGGTTTTCACGGCACCTGCTTTTCCCTGAATTTCGGTAAACCGGTTGCCTACTTTACTGTCAACAAAAGTCTGAATGATTCAAATGACACCAGAGTTAATGATCTGTTTACCAGAATGGGTGTAGATCCGGTTGCCCACACTGTTACTCCAGACACTGCGGTTGATCACATATCATCCGATTTTGACTTTAAGCGGATCCGCAGTCTGGTGTCTGATGCCAGGAAAATTTCTCTCAAATATCTTGAAAATGCTCTTCTAGGAGCAACTCAGAATAAAGGGCCTTTGTACGAGGCAAATCAGGAAAAAATGGGACTGATAAACGACACTTATAAAAAATTTATTGGCGGCCTGAAGAAAACTCACGCAGAGAGGGATGCGCTGTTCAGAAATCCTGATTTTATAAAAATCCGGATGCTGGGCACTCTTCTCAGAGACTACGGGGTGAGACATGTTGTTCTTTCCCCGGGAGGCCGTGATGCTCCTCTTGTCCGTATGTTTGAAAACAATCAGAAAAGTTTTACTCTTCACCGGATCACCGATGAAAGAAGTGCTGCCTACTTCGGACTCGGCATTGCGGCACAACTTGGCCGTCCTGTAGCCTGTGTCTGCACCAGCGGAACTGCGGTAAGCAATTATCTTCCTGCCGTTACTGAAGCTTATTTCACCGGAGTTCCGCTGATTATGATTACTGCGGATCGCTACGAGGTATATCACAATCAGGGTGAAGATCAGACTATTCCTCAGCATGACGTGTTCAGAAATGTTATCAAGAAATCCATAACAGTACCTGAAGGGTCCGGTTATAACGTGGAATACCAGACAAGGCGTGATATTTCCGAGAGTATTCTTGAATCTGTTCACAACGGCTTCGGACCTGTTCATATCAACATCGCCATCGGTGATGTTTTTGCAGGAGCAAAACTGCCGTCTCAGTACTGGCATATTCTTCCTGGAACCATACATCCCCACATCATGAGGGTTACAGCCAGCGACGAGCGGGCAAAGCTTATGAAATGGGTCAGTTCCCTGTCCGGCTCAAAGCGGATCCTGGTTGTCTACGGTCAGAACGCAAGACCGACGCCTAAGCAGCTGGAAAATATCGAGAAGTTTGTTCACAAGTTCAACTGCGTTGTTCTTACAGATCATCTTTCAAATCTCAGCTGCTCATGCGGCCTTCAGACATTTTCCATGCTGAGAAGCATAAGCCAGAAGGATTTCGACAGTGAACTGACTCCGGATATTGTTGTTTCCGTCGGCGGCAAGAGTCTGATGAACGATCCCCTGACCTTCAAACTGAGGGGTGGCAAAACCTCAATCAGACACTGGAGCGTCAACCCGTCAGGTCAGGTCAGAGATATGTACTTCAGACTGTCTTCAGTGCTGGAAATGACGCAGGATCATTTTTTTGAGTTTTTCTCAAAA
>CADBNP010000251.1 GCA_902796095.1 uncultured Aeromonadales bacterium
AAATACATTGCCGTCAATTTCCGGAGAATCGTATTTACTGCGGCAGATCAGAACAGAGTCATCCGATTCTACATCATCAATTATAACATCCATCTCCTGACTGATTTTGGAAGCCATCAGTTCATCAGAAATATTTTTCTGAACCTGCATGAATCGATCCCATCGCTCCTCTTTTACCTCCTCCGGGATCTGATCTTCAAAACTGTTGGCTGCAACGCCGTATACATCACTGTACCTGAAGCAGCCGACACGCTGAAGCTTTGCTTCCCGGATAAAATCCAGAAGATTCTCAAAATCCTTTTCCGTTTCACCAGGGAAACCGACGATAAAACTGGATCTGATGCATAGGTCAGGTACTTCCTCCTTCCAGCTGTTGATTTCATCGGCAATTCTTAAAATGTTGCCCGGTCTTCTCATTCTTTTAAGAACATTCGGTGAGGAATGCTGGAGCGGTATATCCAGATACGGAACGATTGCGCTGTCCTTCAGGTATGGAATAATTTTTTTCAGCAGAGGATAAGGATAGAGATAGTGCAGTCTTACCCATATATCCTTTTGGGAAAGAAACTCAAGCAGAGACAGAAAGTCTGACCTGTATTCCCTTCCGTTGTATATTCCGGTTTCATAGGCGAGATCTCTTCCGTAATCCAGAGTATCCTGGGCAACTACCATGATTTCCTGGACTCCGTTTTCTATCAGGCGATCTGTTTCACCCATGATATCCTCGATTTTTCTTGATATCATCGGACCTCTGAGAAACGGTATGGCACAGAAGGAACATTTGTTTGAGCAGCCTTCTGAAATTTTAAGGTAGGCGTAGTGGGAAGGAGTCAGCTTGATCCCCGGATTCGGTACGTCAGCCGCATATAAAATGTTTTTTCTTCTGAGAGGAAGCGTATTTCTTACCAGCTCAAAAACTTCATCATATGAGTGGGGACCTGTTATGCCGACAATCTGATCTGAAGAGAAGTTTTCCCTTATGAATTCAGCTCTTTTGCCAAGACATCCGGTAATTATTATTTTTTTACCTGTTTCCAGAGCCTCGGATATGCTTTCGAATGATTCGTCTATTGACGGATTGATGAATCCGCAGGTATTGATGATGATGAGATCCGATTTCTCATAGTTTGGAACGATTTTATAACCGTTACATTCCAGAACTGTCATTATTCTCTCTGCATCCACCAGATTTTTGCAGCATCCGAGAGAAACGAAGCCGATTTTATTCTTCATAGTAATATCCGATAATTTTTCTGCTGTTAATTTGCCAAATTGCCGTATCAGGTTCTCTGATATCTGACGGCAGGATTATTTTCTGTTAATGTTGATTACGGTGTATTCTGAAAAGGTTCCTGTTTTGAATTTAAGCGCCCAGTCTGAAATTCCTGATGTTACAATGAAGTCAGTTGTTCCTCTTCGCTCATATCCGTATACAAGATCCAGTACACCGGTTAATTTTCCTATGCTGTTTAAAGGGAACATCTGACCTCCGTGAGTATGTCCGCCGAGGACAAGATCAAACCTGCTGTCTGCAAGTCTGTTGAAATCGGATGGCTGGTGATCGATAACAATGGCATACCTGTCTTCAGGAACGAGAGCTCTGAGCTGAGCGGCTGAATATCTGCTGCCCTGCAGTTCTCTTTCAACAGACAGGTCTTTTCTTCCTATTACAGTAATGTTGGCTGGAAGATCTGATATTTCGTCAGTAAGAACGGTAATTCCGTTTCTTCTCATTTCGTCCGTCATTTCTGCCAGACTGTATCCTCTTCTCAGATCACCGTAATAACCCTTGTCATGATTTCCCACCGCAAAGTAAATTCCGTATTTTGTTCTGATTTTGCCAAGAGCACGGACAGATCCCAGCATATCGTCCTTTGTAGTGGAATCGTCAACAAAATCGCCGGCTATGATAATAAGGTCCGGCCTGTCCTTTTCCATATTCTTAAGATGCTTTTCAAAGCCCGCCGCATTAAATGTTGTGCCGATATGAGAATCGGCAAACATGACAATTCGAAGAGGCTCAATTTCTTTTGATGTTGTGAGACTGTATTCTGTTCTCCAGACATTATGGTTGAGATACCATCCTGCAGACAGAGCGCAAAGCGTTGCGGCACATGCGGCAATTGCACTGAGTCGTTTTACATATCCTGAAGGAAGATTCCGTCGGAAAATGTAAAAGATGAGATCTGAAAGAATGAGAAAAACAGCAAGATGAAGAAAGACAACTACTGCATTGATAATGTGCAGGCAGAGAGAAAGAAGTGAGAAAACGGCAAGCACGGCAAGGATTGAGAGACCACGCCAGCTTCTGCTGTATTTTCCTGTATGAAAAAAAATTCCGGCATTGCTTCTGATTTCTGCCGCAATTGAATAGACACTCTTTGAAACGTAGAGAATCGCTGCACTGGTCAGAATTATCAGTGCAATCAGTATAGTAATCCATAAAATCATTGAGATGTCCTGTAAAATTGAAGATCCGGAATTGTGCTTAATTATACCATGGCGTGCAGGAAAACCCGCTCTTTCAGCAGTCGTTTCCTGTTGATGGCTCCTGATATTCCTATGTCGTACTGTATTTTAACCGTCAAATAGACTATAATTACGAAAATTTATGATCATGACGCAGATCCTTTTTTGACCTTTTCATGATCACATCTAATGGTTTGGTATTTTCGAACAAAACAGAAGGTTCGGTCAGGTTTATCCATAAGGTAGAAAAATGAGTTTTACTTCAGACAAGCACTTTAATAACTATCAGAAATTTCCACGGGGATTAAGAAGAAGCGGCTATTTTACCATTAAGGAATCAACGGTTCTTGAAGAATGCGGTCAGGCGATGTCTGAGCTTTACGAAGGCAAAAGAAAGCCTAAGACTCCTGAAGAGAAAACCTTTGTTACACAGATAGCACTCATCAGAAAACAGATTGAGGACAGGGTAGAGACGATCAATGTTGATGTCGTTGAAGATTTCAATACCAGGTGCTGGGCGAAATATCTCAAGGTAATGATCCCTAACCGGGTTCATCACCTTGGTCCTCAGACAACTGGTCAGGATGACAGTTCTTCTGAAGGTGCTGAAGAATAAAATAAGATTATCCGGAAGAAAGAGTTGCAGAAAATGCAGCTCTTTTTTGTGTCCGGCATTAGCATTTTCACAGGGTGAAGGTCCGAACCCGGATCTGGAGGCAAGAGTTGTCGAAAACAGCACCCAGAAATTGATACCTGGCATTGTGGTACCTGTGTTCCGTAATCAAGCGTTCAAAAAATTACGAAAACCCTGACGAGCCAGGAGTTTGGATCACATTGTGAAATTAACCCGGAGCGGTCTGAATTTTCCTCTGGAACACCACGTTTTCTTGCCTTTCTACCTCTCTACAGCATCTTTGTACATCCCCCACAAGCGGTTAGATTCTGAGGAACCCCGAGATTGTCCCAGGTAAAAGACATGTTTTCCTTTCATCTTGGGTTCTAAATCATGGTACACGAGTTGAAAATACGACGCTATTTTGTGCTTTTCTGAATAGAATTATGAGGCCGAGTATTTTTTTGAAGCGGAAGTGGGAGGAGCATAACCAATGACACCACGTTTTCTGTTAGAGACCAGTATTGGGTTACAGAGGTACCACACCTTTATTGAACACGGCTTTTTTGTGCCATGGTAACTTATGTCTTGTTCATCAAAGAGCAGAAATGATCAGGATCGCTAATTGTCCGCTACTGTCGATTTCTCTTTCAAAATGTCTGGGTATATCCTTAACATTTAAAGATGCCGAATGTTCAGAAATTCATTTAATTTCAAATAATTAAGTACTTACTATTTTTAGAAAAACCATGTAATATGAACCTGATATTCAATAATTTTCCTCAGGTTGCTCATTATGGATCTTTTTGCCCGCTTCAAAATTTCTCACAAACTTCTGTTTCTTCTGCTTGCTGTTACAATTGTTCTGATTGTCAATTTCTGTATGGCCGTATCAAAAATGAATGTTCTGTCAGGCTGTCTTAATCAGCTGGCAGACGGCAAATCTGGTCTTATCAGTCTGGTGGACAGTTCCAGACATCTGGAGGCTATCTTTAAAGAGCTGAGGATCAGTGCCATCAAATATCCCATGACTGTTTCCCAGGAGGAACGTGACGGACAGCGCAGAGCCTTCACGGCAAATAAGAAGAATTTCATTTCAGTTCTTGAAAGGGTCACAGATCAGTGTCAGAGTCAGAAGGAATGTCTTGATTCAGTTTCTTATATGAAAAATCAGCTTGATGAATACGAAAAGGCTGCCTATGGTGAAGTTATGAGACTTACTGAACTCAATCAGAACCGTGATGCCTATCTTGCCATTCAGAAATATCTGGTTCCCATTGGTGCCAATATCGATTCCAGGGTGGAATTTCTGATCAAACTCTCTGAGGAACGAAGCAGATCTATACAGAAGACTGTGGAGCATGAAACCAAACTTATTACTTTTATTGCTGTGTCAGCTGTCGGGATCCTGCTTTGCATATTTATTACCAGGATGATTTCAAACTCAATTATGTCTCCAATCAACCGTCTCAGTCAGGAGACAGAAGCAATTGCCGGTGGTGATCTTTCAATTGCAATCAGTCATGATGATGAAATCGGTAACTCTCTGAAAGGTATGCTTGGCAGTCTTCGCAATGTTGTTTCCGGTTTGGGAGAGGATGCCGGAAGACTGAGGCTTGACTTTGAGAATCTGGCCAGATCAAACAGCAATGTGGCGTCAAGTTCGGAAAAAATTCTGTCCCAGTCCATGACTGTAGCCTCTGCCAGCGAGGAAATGGCTGATACTTCCAGGCAGATTGCTAAAAGCTGCTCCGAGGCGTCGGAATATTCGGCCGAGGTTCAGAGAATAGTCCGTGAGGGTGGTGAGAAGGTTCGCTTAACTGTTGAGAAGATCCGTGAACATACAGAACAGACAAATGAAAGTGCCAAAATGATAGATCTCCTCGGCTGCCAGGCTCAGAAGATAAGCGGTATCGTGGGCACAATCCAGGATATTGCGGATCAGACAAATCTGCTGGCTCTGAATGCTGCTATTGAGGCGGCACGTGCGGGTGAACATGGAAGGGGCTTTGCCGTGGTAGCTGATGAGGTTCGTACACTTGCCGGAAAGACTTCCGGTTCCACCAGGGAAATAAGCTCCATGATTGCAGACATTCAGAAAATGGTGGGGAACGCGACCTCTACCATGGCGATTAATGTAAAAAACATGAACGAGATTGCTGAACACACTGTAGCTCTGGAGGAAAGCCTCAACAGTATCAACACCTCTGTGGAAACAGTTCACGGTCAGCTGATCCAGATAGCTTCCGCCACCGAGGAGCAGACGGCAACGAGTCTGGAAATATCCTCAAACATGCAGAGCATTTCTGACTCCACATCCATCACTGCTGCCGAGACAAAGACCGCTCTTGGTATCTCTGAAGAAATCAGACAGGTTACTGATTCTCTAGATGAGAAGGTCAAACTGTTCAGACTGTAGAGATAAGGCAATTCCGGGACTGCAGTTTTTCTGTGGTGTATGGAGAGCGAAGAAAAATTAAGAATGTAACCTGGCTGTGTTCAGTACAACGTAATATTTCTTAAACCTTTTGGGGTGGACTTTTTATGTTACGCTGTTCCTGGATCGCTTCCCAGGCTCAACACTTTTCCCGAGCAGAGCCGGGAGTTTTTCCTACTGATTTTCAACGGTGAAATTTTCTAATTCTCTGCTGCTGTCGTCATTGCCGTAGCTGCATGCGAGTTCAAAATAATACCTTGCCTTCCGGTAGTCATGTGGAAAATAGGTATCGTCAACACACATATAGGCAAGATATTCGCATCCCCTGTCATTTTCCATGCTGCATGCTTTTGTGAACAGCATTTCGGCAAGTCTGAAATCGGGTTCCGAGAGTTTCCCGTCTCTGGCAATAATTCCAAGATTTATGCAGGCGACGGGATCTGACATACTGCATGATTTTTCAAGTACTGTCTTTGCCTTGCTGAAATTCTGTTTTATTCCGAATCCGTTCATGTAAATGTAACCGAGTTCCCTGCAACCTGCTGCATGATCAAGAAAACAGGCCTTTTCCTGGGCGTCAAACGCCTTTGCATAATCTCTGGCAACAGCTTCACCATTAAGATATATCAGTCCAAGACTGTAGCACGCCTCTGCAAAATTACGGTCGCAGGACTGATTATATGTTTCCAGTGCTTTTGCATAATTATTTTCAATTTCCGTATGAGAGAAATAGTTCCCGGCAAGACTAAGACATCCGTACTCAAAGTTTAACCGGCATGCCTTTCCGTAGTATTCCATAATTCTGGCGGAATCAGACTGAGACGAGGCGAGCAGTTCCGCATATGTATAACATCCCTCTCCAAGACCGAGATCGCAGCTTTTCCTGACAAGATCAGCGGAAAACTCGGGAGATTTTTGTTTAGCAGGAGAAGATATATATAACTTTCCTAAATTCAGAGTTGAAAGCGGATCGCCGTACTTCATGCCCATTTCCAGATATTTTTCCGCCTGTCGATAATCAGCTTCGCTGTAGTACTGCATTCCTAATTTGCCGCATGCTGCACCGTTTTCCAGCTCACATGCTTTTTTTATGAATTCAGCAGCTTTTGATGCGTCAGCCTTTACCAGTGAACCGGCTTCATATATCAGTCCCAGATTCAGACACCCGTTGGAATTATTCAGACGGCAGCCCTTTTCACTGTACTGAACAGCCTTTGCCGCCTCCTGCTTTACTTCATGTCCGTTCATGTAGACTGCGCCAAGATTGGTGCAGCTGTTTCCGTCATCGGCATCACAGGCGGCTGAAAAAAGTCTGATGGCTTCGGGAAAATTAATCGGAAAGAATTCATCGTGGGAATGATTGCCCAGATAAAAATTGCCTAAATTGTAGCATCCGACAGGATTGCCCAGACTGCAAGCCTTTTCATAGTATTTCGCTGCTTCGCTGATGCTCCGCTTTACGCCCTTGCCGTAGTCATATATCAGACCGAGACCCGTACATCCCATGCTGTTATCCATTTCGCATGCCTTTTCAAAGTATTGTCGGGCATTATCCGGATTTTTCTCTGTATTTTCACCGTTGTCATACAGTCGGCCGAGCTCAAAGCAGCTGTCACTGTTCAGTCTGCTGCATTCCTTTTTCAGTTTTTCAAGTTTCAGATCATCAATGCTGAAGCTTTCAGAACCGGATTCAGATGCAGTGGCAGCGACGGACAGAGTTGCGGCAAGCAATGTAAAAATACTTAAAAACATTTTCAGTAACCTTAATCAGCACAATGACTAGACTACCAGTTTTGCACTGCTATTTCCATATGACGCGACTGGGTTCATTGAAATTTTTAACAGCAAATTATCCTGCCTCAATCACATTATTTTTATCGCTCATATATGAAGTATGAACGGGATGAACTAATCTTTTCTTATTGTACAAAACAGGGAAAATTCGGAAAATAAAACAGAACAGTTTCCTTA